>JAJZQK010000227.1 GCA_021847625.1 Chloroflexota bacterium | reverse complement strand
CGTGTGCTTCCCGTCGAACGAAGCACGTTCATGGCGCACGAGTGGCGGAGCACATGCGGCGAGACGGGCTTGTCCATGAGGGAAGGGCAGGAGGCCGCCGCTACCGTCTTGTGTCGGCGCAGGATGTGCGCGACGCCTGAGCGGGTGAGCGGACCGCCCCTTGCGTTGAGGAAGAACTCCGGCATACGCGCCTCGCCTCGTAGAGCAAGCCAGGCCCGCAGGCTGTCTGCGACTTGCCTCCAGAGCGGTAGCGCCCGATGCTTCCGGCCCTTCCCGCGGACAAGCACATCGGCATATGGGCCGCGGAAGGTCACGTCGTCGACGCGCAGCCCGACGAGCTCCGAGACCCTCAGGCCGCCTGCGATGGCAAGATGACAGATCGCTCGATCGCGCACGCCCGCCCTCGTCGTCGGTTCAGGCGCGTCGAGCAATGCCTGCTGCTCGGTAGCCGTCAGGTGACGTACGATGCGGCCCTCGGTTCGCTGCGCCGGGATCGCAAGGACTTGCCGAATCTGATCCAGGGCCGCGGGAACCCGATGCTCGACGTAGCGCATGAAGGACTTGATCGCGGCCAGCCGTGCGTTACGGGTGCGGGCGCTGTTGCCACGCTTTTCCTGGATGTACTCTAGGAACGCTAAGATAAGAGGTGCATCAATGTGCTCCAGTTCCAGGTTCGATGGCTGCCTCCCCAGCCGGTCGCTGGCGAACTCGAACAGGAGCTGAAACGCGTAGGCGTAGGTGTCGCAGGTGTGGGGGCTCGCTCGCCGTTCGAGAGGTAGCCGCTCGCGCAGGTAGGCGGTGATATGGGGGGCAATTGGGGTCATAGCGTATCTCCATGAAGGTAAGTTTGGCAGGCATCGGCGATGCCGCTGAGAAGCTGCGGCGTCGCCTGCGAGTACCAGTACGTGTCGGTGATCCGTGCGTGGCCGACGTAGGTTGATAGGACGTGCATGCGCCTGGCAACCTCGCCGGGCGGGCAGTCCTCAAGCGTCCGGACGATGAAGGTATGCCGAGCGTCGTGCAGACGCGGGTCAGGCTCACCCGCCGCCCCCCGCAGGCCGAGCTTGCGGAGGATGGTCCGGAAGGTCAGGTAGGCCGTTGAGTAGTCCAGACGCCGACGGTGCCGGGAGATGAACAGGTGCTCGGTGGGGCCTGCGACCTGGCGGCGAGCCAGGTAATGCTGGATCTGCCGCTCCGTGGTCTCGTGCAGCGGTACAAGCCGGCTCTTGCGGAACTTGGTCTTGCGGATGACCAGGCCGTCTGGGGTCACCTCGTCGATCCGCAGGGCGAGTGCCTCCGAGATCCGTAGGCCACAGCTGAAGAGCAGCCCGAACAAGGTCTGATAGGTATTCGGCCGCAGCGAACCCGGCGGGCCGAGCCGGCCCGCCTCCATGAGGATCTGCTGTACCTCGTCATCTGTGAAGATGTGGGGTAACCGACGGGCTCGTGGCGCAGCGAAGACGTTGTTTGGGGGAATCTCGTGCGCCGCGTCCTCGGCTCGTGCGTGTCGCGCGAACCGGATAACGATCTTGAGTCGCCTATCGGACTGGCGCACCGAAGGCGAGCGCGCGGCCCAGGAGATGGCGGTGGCAGTCCGGACATGGGTATTGCCTTGGCCGCTGGCATAGAGCGCGAAGTCGAGCAGCAGCCGGCCGGGCCCGCGCAAGTCGAAGCCCGCAGCCCGGCGCACCCGAAGGTAGGACTCGGCGGCCAGGATCAGCATGGCGCGACCTCCATAGGCCAAGGCCGTGCCAACAACCGGAGTGAAGGGACGTCTACCTTGGCGTAGAGGGTGGTGGTCTCAATGCTCTTGTGTCGAAGCACCGCCTGGATCGCCGGAAGCGGCACGCCATCCCGCACGAGCGTCGTGGCCATCGAGTGGCGCAATACGTGGGCGCTACCCCTCGGTGGCATCTTGACGTTCGCGCGCTTCGCCGCCCTTGCGACGATGGACGATATTGCCGCGGAGGTCCACAGCTTCCCTGCCGGAGCGCGATGACGAACGAAGACGTGATCGTCCTGTACGTCAGGACGGCCGTCCGCGAGGTAGGCGAGAATCGCATCACCGACGTCCTGAGGCAGGGGGAGTCTGCCGGCTCGCCGCCCCTTGCCGGCAACGACCATGGCGCCGGCGCCCCAGTCGACGTCCGCGAGGCGCAGACCAGCCACATCGCCAGCGCGTAGTCCGAGCCGAGCGAGCAGTAGCAGGATGGCTCGATCGCGCCGTCCAAGCGCCGTCGCCGTATCGGCAGCGCCCACGATCCGCTCGACGTCCTCGACGGGGAGGTAAGAAGGCAGTGTCGATAGCCTCCAGTTGGCAACGGTGGGGACCGCGTCAGCCAGCAGCGAGTCGCAAAGGCCGTGCATCACCAGGTAGCGTAGGAACATTCGGACCGCGCTGATCACGGTCTTGGCACGGCTGCGTCCGTGGAGTGCGGCGCGATCAGACACAAACCCCCGGATAGTTGAAGCAGTGAAGCGCTCGGGAGCCCCCAGAGCCTCGACTAGCTCGACGAGGATCAAGCGATAGCTACATAGCGTCGAGGCGGTCACACCCCGGTGATTGAGCATCCACCTCTCGAACTTCCCGACCACCGACGGCGCCGGTCTGCCAAGCGATGTGGTCGGCGCCGACACAACCCCGCATTCACGCAGATACTTGAGGAAGCTCCGTGCCCCCCACAACTCGTATAGCCGATTCCCTCGTGTGCGCCTGGAGCACGCACACGTCGCGAGGTGTTCTGAGAATGCCTCCACCAACCGCCCGTCGAGCAATTCGATGGCGACTCCGCGTCCAGAGGCCCACGCCCCGAGGTGCGCAGCAGCCGCCAAGTGTTGGCGTACTGTCGAGCGTGCGTGACCAGACTCGCGCAAGGCATCAACGAACTCATCCAGAAACGGTCCGGCCGGACCGGACCGCAGCCGCGCTAGTGTGGGTGCTGTCCCGAAGTAGGTCTCGAGCATGATGTCCTCCCTGGCTCAGATGGTCGGGTACGTCCCGACCACTCGGAGGACACCCCAGATTATGTGGAGCTGTCGAGCGTTTCCGCTCGGATCAGCCGGCTGAGGACAAGGTCGACTCGGGCCGAGTGGCGGCAACTATGCATAACGTGCAGCTGCACATAACACGGGTTATGTGCAGCTCCACATAACCCGTGTCCTCTATCCACCACCTCGTTTCCATCAACATGGCGGTCGCCACCGGCGGCGCCTGGTCCGGGGGCAGGTCCGTGAGACAGGCCCCGGTGTGCTTCTTCTCATCACTGCTGGTCTTGGCAGTCGTGGTGCGCCGGCAGAAGACGTAGCGGACACCGGCGCCCACATCCTCCTGCCAGGCTTCGTAACGGCGGTGCCGCTCGCGATCCAGGTACCGGTGGTCCGGATCCTCGAGCGCGGGATCGCGCCTCCTCAAGGACCGCTCGCCATCCCTTCCGGGCCCGCCCTGCGCGCTCTTGTGCCGGATCACGAAGAAGTACTTGCAGCGCCGGAGCAGGTCCCTGAAGGGCTGCCCATCGTAGAGCGCGTCTGCGGTGATCGTTCCGACGGCCGGCCCGTAGACCGTGCGGATGCGCTCGACGAGTCGGTACGCCGCAACCAGCTCGTTCTCCCCGGGCAGAACTTCCTCGAGGTCGAGGATCATCGCCGGATGCACGCCGATCCACTGGGCCACGACGATACGGTGGTAGTACTCGGTGACCTCGACGACTTCACCGTTCCGCATCTTCTTGACGGTCCGCACCAGGCAGTGAGCGCAGCAGCGCTGCTCGTGCGAGAAGAGCTCGTGGCCGTCGATGGCGACCAGGGCTCTGGCGACCAGGGCGGCGCATCGCACTCCGACACCCTTGAGGCGCTGCGCCAGCTCGGATTGCAGGTACCGGCCAGCGGCCCAGCGCTTGAGCTCGCGCTTGGCGATGGCATGGAGGATCGACCGCAGGGGCTCGAGGCCAAGGCGTTGCAGCGCGTCGGCGAAGGTGTCGTCAGAAATCGCGCCTGACCAGCCTGTGGTGGCGATGACGCGGCGGAGGCTGGGAGAGCGCTTGAGCCGGTCGTCGAGAGCTCGTATGCTCGGCAGCTTGAGCCAGAACATCAAGAGCACGGCGAATAGCACGGCGGCCAGGGGGATCCTGCCCGGCACCGCTTTGCGGCCGTCGGGCACGCGCTCCAGCTCCGCGAGGAGGCCGTAGTGGCGCTGAAACCAGGACACGAAGGCACGCAGGCTGGCTCGGAAGCGGCTCCCGCTCAGCTCGGGCGGCGGGGCGAGGCGGGGCTCCCCGCCTCGTGGGTCCGGCCATTCGGCGCTCCCTTCCGGCAACCGGGGAACGGGTGCTAGCATGGCCTGGCCCTCTGCGGTTTTGGTGACATCGTAATTACCGAAAACCCCAGAGGGCTTGTCTTGAAACCGATTCGGCGGAGAAGGCGCCCAAGGCGGGTCGCGGCGCCGGCCCCGACTGTAGAGGAGCGCCCCACGATGGATTACCGGGAAGTCGACCTCCTGCGCGTGCTGCTCTGGGAGCACCTTTCATCGGCAGAGTTCACGGTGTCGGTACGAGGCGATTCCCTGGCCGTGGTGGTGGGGACGGGGCCTGACCGCCGCAAACTCGCCAGGCTGACCCGCCTGGGCCAGGAGCGCTGGGCCGTCAGCTTGCCGAACTCCAGGGGCACCTGGGTGAAGACGCCGCACGTCGGCCAGATGGAGGAGATGGTCAGGAAGCTGGCTCGCGATGCGCCCCCACCTGCGACCGCCCGGCCGCCGTTTCCCCTGGCGGGTAGGGGGTGAGTCTCGCGAGGGGGGCAGGCCGTACCCCGACCCGACGGTTCGCTAACAACCCTCGGAGCCGTTAGCGAACCGTAGACGCCAAGGCCGCGTGGCGGGGTCGGTCGGGAGTCGGAGCGCTCCCCCCTCCGCGCTCATCAAGGTTAAGGAAAGCTAAGATTCAGGGGATCTTGCTTAACCGGCTCCTGTAACCGTCTAGCCATGCGGGTTCCAGCGCCGGGGGGAGCGTCACGCGACGTGAACAAGGTGTCATTTCAGGCGCTTTTCTCGGCGATCGTCAGCTGCCTTTTTGCGTTCCCTACCTCCCGTTGGCAGCCCTCCTTATCGCGGTTGACTCCACGGAGCCGCAACCGGCCGGCGGCCGGCCGATGCCAGGCACGCTTGCCACCGGACCGGCGGTGGGTAACTCGCTGGCTTCGCTGCGCTGCCTGACCGGCACTAACGGACGGACGGCGTCGCCACGGCCGGCAGGCCAGGTTAAGGCAGGATTATTCGCCCCAAAGCCCGCTCGCGCCAAGATCCCGGCGGAAAGCCTCACTCAGGGGGAAAGGGAGAAATCCCTGCAGCCCCCTGGACAACTCGCCAGGTCTCGTCCATGATTAGAATATACTATCTAATCAGGTCCGTGGATGTAAGGAGGTGCCAGGTGACCATGTCGTTTGCGGTCCCACTCCCGGCTGCCAATATCGCGGAACTGGATCGCGATGCGGTCAGAGCGCTCGCCAGGCAGTTCGGGCACTGCCGCCTGCTTTCCACTCGCGTGTTCCTGGGGCTCATCCCGGCGATCGATCGCTTCGGGATCTTCCTCGAGGAGGGGTGCAAGGACATCTACGAGTATTGTGCCAAGTTCGCAAGCATGACCCGCGAGGATGTCAACCGGGCGCTCGCGCTCTATCGCAGGATCGGTCAGTACTCTTGCCTCTGGCAGCTCCTCGCCTGCGGAGAGGTGGGTCCCTCCAAGCTCGAGCGTGTGGCGCCCTTCGTCACCGAGGCCAACGCCCAGTGGATCGCCAGGCAGGTGCATTCCCTCCCCAAGCCGCAGCTAGAGGAACTCTTGAGACAGCTCGGGAGCAAGCGGGCCAAGCCCGCGACGGCCACCGCGCCTTCAGCCCCGGCGGGCCTTTTTCAAGGCGGGCCGCAGCGCGCCGGCTCGCCAGAGCAGATAGGGCCCGCGGCGATCGCTGCGGCCTCCGAGGTGGCAGTGCCGTCCCCGCATGCAATGACCAGCCAGGCTTGCGATTCCATCTGCGCCAAGGATCCGCCGCAAGACCCCCGGTGCGCCGAGGATCCGCCGCAAGATTCAACCCGATACGCAGAAGATCCGCCGCAAGATCTGGCCGAGTACGCCGGG
>JAJZQK010000226.1 GCA_021847625.1 Chloroflexota bacterium | reverse complement strand
GAGGAGCAGTTGAAGAATAACGTCATCGTCGTCATGCTCGACAGCCTGCAGTTCAACTACGTGGGTTGCTACGGCAACGAGTGGATCAAGACCCCGAATATCGACCGCCTGGCCAGGGAAGGCGTCCTCTTCGAGAACAACTACATCGAAGGCCTGCCCACCGTTCCCGCCCGGCGTACGATGCATACCGGGCGCTACTATGTGCATTCCAAGGGCTGGTCGGCCCTGGACATGGACGACACGACCATCGCCGACCTCTGCTGGGGGCGGCCCATCGACACCGCGCTTGTCTTCGATTGTCCCAATTACCGCCTGCCGAAGTTCGGCTACACCCGTGGCTTCGACAAGGTCTGGTACCTCCACGGCCACGAGGGCGACCACGAGTACTACTCGCAGGACCCGCTGCTCCACTGCGACCCCCTCGACTACATCGAGGAGCACGTCCTGGAGTCGGCGGACAGGATCATGGGCGAGAAGGTCGTCGGGCCCTCGCTGTACGAGCTGGAGACGTACCTGAAGCACCGCCAGTACTGGCGGACCGAGGAAGACCAGGACGTGCCCAAGGTCATGAAGATGGCCGCCAAGTACCTGGAGAACGTCGACCGCAACAAGCAGTTCTTCCTGTGGGTGGACTCGTTCGACCCCCACGAGCCGTGGGACCCGCCCTCGGTGCACGACCCGGATATGAAGTGCCCCTACGACCCCGACTACAAGGGCAAGGACATGTTCCTGCCCATTCCGGGCCACGTCGCGGGCGTCTACACCGAGGCGGAGCTCAACCACATCAGGATGCTCTACGCCGAGAAGGTGACAATGTGCGACCGCTGGCTGGGCTACCTGATGGACAGGGTGAGGGCGCTTGGGCTGGAGGAGGACACCCTCTTCATGCTCGTCTCCGACCACGGCGAGCCCCTGGGCAACGGCGAGCATGGCCACGGGATCATGCGCAAGGTGCGGCCCTGGCCCTACGAGGAGCTGGCGCACGCGCCGATGATCATAAAGGGTCCCGGCCTGCCGGCGGGCAAGCGGGTGAAGGGCTTCACCCAGTCCTGCGACGTGGCGCCCACCGTCACCGACTGGCTGGGCATCGGTGTGCACCCGGAGATGACGGGCAAGAGCCTCCTGCCCTTGGCCAGGGGCGAGGTGGAGAGGGTGCGCGACTTCGCTATCGCCGGGTATCACAAGTACTCCGCCGCCATCTACACCGAGGACTGGTCGTTCGTCCACTGGACGAGCACCGGCGAGCGCAGCGTCAACGAATCCATCGGGGGCATCTACGGCGTCGGGCTGGCGAGGTCCAGCGGCCACCTCAGCAACCTGAAGCAGGGCCTCGTGGCAAATATCAACGAGGCCGGGAAGCGCCTGCTAGCGGCGGCGACGCTGGACGGCGAGGACCAGTGGACCTGCACGCCGGGCAGCATAGCGGAGGTGCCGGCGGACGACCAGTTGTTCGACCGACGAGAGGACCCGTTCCAGTTGAAGAACATCGCCCAGAAGGACCCCGGCCGGGCCTCCGAGCTGTATGCCCAGCTGCGCGAGTTCATGGCCGAGCTGCGCACGAGCTAGTTCGTCCTGGCCTAGATTAGCTGCACGGCTGTTCGGCAGAGGCACCGGCTGCCGGCTCATCTACGAAGTGATGAGTAATGAGTGATGAGTGACTGGACTTACCGCGGAGGGCGTAGAGCAGCCTGTAGCGCGGGAGCTTGTCCCCCGCGCTGTCTCTCCAGCTCTCCCCGGCCTATCGCCGTTCCTGCAAAGGCTGGTCGTTCACTCCCACGACGCGCGGGCTTGGTCGGGACCGAATCCCCCGGCCATGCCTGAGGGTGGTCGGGGAAATGGGTTGGCCCGGGCCAAGCGCCTGCCCGGCCGGACCGCGGGGGACAAGCCCCCACGCTAAAGCTTGGTCGCCTGCCAGGTGCGGAGGCAGGGCGCCAGTCTTGTCGACGACCAGGCGAGCTAGGGTTCCCTCTCCCTGGAAGGGAGAGGGTTAGGGTGAGGGTCGTACTCTAGGCGACTGGTCGCCCGCCCTTTCGCCGCTGCCGCAGAGACGCCGGCTACTTGTTCAGCCAGACGTTGTCCATGAACGGAGAGCCCTCGGCAGTCAGTTCGAAGTCCTTCACATAGTCGTGCGCGACGGCGTAGGCGTCCTGGCCAGCCACCTGCGCCGACCAGCTTTCGTCCAGGTGTAGCATTTCGATCTTGCGGTACAGCTCCTTGCGCACCTTGCGGTCAAGGGTGGACCGAGCCTCGTCGCGCCACTTGACGAAGTCGTCGGACTCGAAGAGCGGCGGGCCGCCCTCGCTCTTGGTGTACCAGGCGACGGCGCCCTGGAGCATAGTGCCTGGGTCGCGGTTGTAGCGCCCGTAGGTGTGCACCACGATGTCCCAGTTACTCACCCGCCACTGGTTGTTGTAAGCGGTCGACTCCACGTCGGCTATCGTGGCTTTGACGCCGATCTTCGCCAGGTCGGCCTGCATGATCTGCGCCAGATCAAGCATCCCGGGTTGTGCCTGCTTGGAGCAGAGGATGCTGGTTTCGAAGCCGTTGCCCAGGCCGGCCTCGGTCAGCAGTTGCTTGGCCTTGTCGAGGTTGAAGGTGTACGTGTTGTCCAGGTCGGGATTGCCGGCCCAGGAGTTCTTGGGGAACATCAGGCAGGTGGGCTCGGAAAGCCCCTGCAGCGACGTGCGGCAGAAGCGCGCGCGGTCGATGGCGTAGTTCATCGCCTGCCGCACCTTCTTGTTGTCGAAGGGCTTGCGCTCCGGGTTGAAGCACACATGGTACATGACTGAAGGCGCGTAGGGCTTGAAGAAGGCGTAGCCCGGCTGCTTCTGCAGGCGCACCACGTCCAGGAAGGGCACGGCGTCGGCGGCGTCCAGGGCGTTGCTCTCCAGGTTGATGACCATCGCCGACGCGTCGGGGATCTGCTTGATCACGTAAGAGTCCAGGTAGGGCTTGGTCTTGTCCCAGTAATCGGGAAAGGGCTTCGTGACCACTTCGGCATTCGGCGTATAGCTTGTAACCATGAAGGGCCCGCTGCCGGCGTCGGTCTTGGCCAGCTGGTCGACCCTAGTCTTGTCGAACATCGCCAGCGTGTCCAGGATGTCCCAGATCATCGCGTTGGGCTTGTCCGACGACAGCTGCACCGTGTACTTGTCCGGCATCTTTACTTCTTTGACCGTCCGGTACAGCTGGCGCAGCTGCGAGCCCTGGGTCTGGCTTTCGCTGACGCCGAAGTCCAGGGAGACCTTGACGTTCTCCGAGGTGAACTCCTCGCCGCTGTGGAACTTCACCCCCTGGCGCAGCTTCAAAGTGATGGTGGTGCCGTCAGGCGAGAACTCCCACGACTCGGCCAGCTCCGGTTGAGGCTCGAAGTCCTTGTCCAGCCGGATGAGCGTGTTGTAGAGGGCGCGGATGAACGGTTGGTTGGCGCGAGTGAACCAAACGCCGCTGAAGTGCGTCATCGAATAGGTGCGCGCGAGGGTCATCGTGCCACCCTTCTTCGGCCCTGCCGGGGCCGGCGTAGGCGCTGGCTTGGTAGCTGCCGGCGCCGTGGTCTGCGTGGCGGCAGGTGCGGCGGCCGCAGCCTTCGTGGGGGCAGCTGCCGGTGCCGCGGGAGCCTTCGTGGGCTCGGCGGCGGGCTGGGCGCAGGCCGAGAGCAGCAGGGCAGAAGCCCCGGCCCCAGCCGCCAGCAGAAACTGCCGTCGGGCCAATCGTCTTGCCATGATCACCTTCTCCTTTCCAACTTCTCCATACCTGAGGGCGTGGGTACCAAGCAGCAGCTGGGATGCTACCCCTCGGCCGAAGATCTGCCTCGCCCAGCGTCGGGTCTTCAGCGTGAACGACGCGGCTCCCCTCCTCCCTAATCATGGCAGGGCCGGGCAGGATACCCACAGTGGCTCATCCTTCCTATCATTTCACGGGCCTAGCCGCTTATCAGACAAATACCACTGTACCGGCTAAGAGGTCGGATGTCAAGCTGAGCCCTGCGCGTGCGGGTACGCCGCTTCTGCTGCAGGAACAAGGCTTGCCCCCGGCGGATCTTCGCCGAACGCCTATCCGATCTGGGAGCCGTGCGAGCCAGACGCACCTACGCTCAGCAATTAGCCCTGTGGCAAATAGGGATGGCCCTGGGTAGGCAACCACCGGCGGATCGTGTATCATACGCGGAAACGCGGGCCCGGCGGGCCGGTCGGATGGTCGGGAGGAGTGTAATGGCTCGATGAAGATAGACATGCATAAGTGCGTCGGCTGCGGCAACTGCGTGCCGGTCTGCACGATGGGCGTCATTTCCGTCGTCGACGGGCGCGCCCAGGTGAACGAGGACGAGTGCGTGGAGTGCAATACCTGCTATCGTACCCTGCGCAACGAGGGGCTGAACCCGACGTTGGTGCGGACCGTGCGCTGGGGCCTGCAGCGGTTGCGGCTGGCCCACGATGCCCCTCCCGACGTCTGCCCCACCGGTGCCCTGACGCCTCCCGTTCTCGAGTGGCCGCGTTCGCTGCGGGCCCAGTTCAGCGACCCCACGGTCAAGCACCCGTCCACCGGCATCGGCGGCCGCGGCACCGCGGAGATCAAGAGCAACGACGTCAGCGGCCGCCTGCGGGAAGGCGATATCGGCCTCGTCGTCGAGCTGGGCCGCCCCGGGCTCGGCACGCGCTTCCGCGACCTGGCGAAGGTAGCCAAGGCGCTGGCCCGGGCGGGCGTCAGGTTCGAGGCCAACAACCCGGTCACGCACCTGATGACGGACCCGCGGGTGGGCAGCATCCGCGAGGACGCTCTCGACGAGAAGGTGATGTCGGCCATCATCGAGTGCCGCACCGACCTCGCGCACGTCGTCGAGGTGTTGCAGGCCCTGCGGCAGGTGGCGGGGGAGATAGAGACGGTCATCAGCGCCGGGGTGTCGGCCCGCTGCGGGCCGGACGGCTCGGTGCCCTACGCCGACCTGCTGGCGGAGGCCGGCTTCTCGCTCTCCTTGAATACGAAGACCAACCTCGGCCTCGGCAGGCCGCTGTTCGAAGAGAAGCGCGAGCCCGCGGCGGCCGGTGCGGCCGGGAGGGAGTGAAATGACCAACACGCTGCACAGACAGGGCACCCGCGAGAGCCTCTCGCGCGACTACATCATCTTCCTCCATCCGGCCAAGGGCATCAACCGCGAGGGCTCGGGGGAGAAGGTCCGCCGCTTCCTCCGCCTGGCCCTGGAAGAGGGCCCGGTGAACGTCGGCACGGCCGGCAAGAATATGTACACGGTCGCCAGCGTCGAAGACCTGGTGAACAGCATCACCGACGAGGCGACGACCGTCGCCGCCACCTTCAGCGACCCGGAGGCGCTGCGCCGGCTGGTGGGCAAACTGAAGGAGGCGGACCTCGGCATTTCCGTCAACATCAGCGGCCTCGCCGACGAGGTGGACGAGATACTGCGGTCGCAGGGCATCGTACGCCACAGCATAGAGCACTCGCTGGGCATACTGGGACGCACGGAGCGGCTACCAACCCGCCAGATCCTGGAGCTGACGACCATGTGTGGTCACGGCATGATTTCACACAACCACGCCCGCAAGATGATCGACTGGGTGAAGATGGGCAAACTGACGCCGAGGCAGGCGGCCCGCTATCTGGCGCGGCCCTGCGTCTGCGGGGCGTTCAACGTCGACCGGGCGGAGGAGCTGCTGGCGAAGGCCGTCGAGATGGCGTGAGAGTAGGGACGGTGCCGCGGCGCTGGGCGCGACCCTGTTAACTAAGTGCGGCCCGCGGTGCAAACGCGGTCGGGCCTTTGCTAATGAGCGTTGACGCTCCGCGCGCCGTACCCCCGGCACGACTAGTCCACGCTCGCCTTCCGGACACCGCCCCTCGCAAACCTTCCCGCCGGGGCAGGCGGGAAAGCAGAACGCAGACGATCCGAAGACCGTCTGCGTTTCCTATCTTGCAGGGTACGTGCCAGCGGCGACCGGCTTACCTCACGCCTTCTGGCGGGCCGACCTGACGGCGGCCACGAACTTCTCCGCCCGTTCGGTGAGGGCGGAGAAGCGACCGGCGGCGATGTCGTCGGTGCGCACGAGGTTGCTGCCGACCGCCACTGCTGCCGCCCCGGCGCGGATGAAGTCGGGGGTGTTCTCTAGACTGACGCCGCCGGTCG
>JAJZQK010000225.1 GCA_021847625.1 Chloroflexota bacterium | reverse complement strand
AACCGCTATGGTATAATGCGGCAGAGTTGTTCGTGTATCCCTCCCTTTACGAGGGATTCGGCTTTCCGCCGCTGGAGGCGATGGCCTGCGGAACGCCGGTCGTGGTCTCCCGCTCCTCCTCGCTCCCGGAGGTGGTGGGCGACGCCGGCCTGCTGGTCACGGCGGCCGGTCCGGCGGAGATGGCGGAAGCAATGCACTTTGCTCTCACAAACCGCGAGCTGCACACCTCCCTCTCCGAGCGTGGCCTGGCCAGGGCCGGGCAGTTCTCATGGGAGGCGGCGGCTCGGGCCACCCTGGCGGTATATCGCGATGCAGCGGACTAAGATGGTATCGGGCGAAACGAGTGCGGGGTCCGCGGGCGAGGCTGTAGCACGTCCGAAGGGAAGACGCGGTGCCCTCGACGGTTGGCTATACTCGGTGCGGATGGCTTTGCAGGACTTTGTCTTGGCGAACGTCGCCTTTGCCCTAGCCTGGTGGCTCCGCTACGAGCGCGGCATGGTCAGCGAGGTTACCGAGCAGAACTACTTGAGCCTCGCCGACTACCTGGGCATCGAGCTCGCTTTTGCCGTCTTTCTCCTCGCCGCCTGCGGGCTCAAGGGGCTCTACAGGGAGTCGCTGGGGCGCACCTGGCTGGACGAGGTTTCGGTCATCGTCAGTAGCACGATCATCTCGACCGCCTTGATGATCGTGGTGATCTTCTACTACCGGCCGTTCTCCTATTCGCGCGCCGTCTTCATCTTCGCCCTCGTCGCCGCCGTCTTCCTGCTGGCGACCGGGCGCTTGCTAGATCGCCAGGCGCAGGCGGCACTGCGCAAGCGGGGCCGCGGCCTGAAGAACGTCGTCATCGTCGGCGCCGGCTCGCTGGGGCGGCGCATCATGCAGAGCATGGTCGCCCAGCCCGACCTGGGCTATCGCGTCGTGGGCTTCGTCGACGACGTCCGCCGCGAGGACATCGGGCGCTTCCGCGCTCTCGGCCCCCTCGCCAGCACGTCCGAGGTCGTGGGCCGGCACGACGTGGACGAGGTCATCATTGCCTTGCCCGCCGTCTCCCACCAGGAGGTGGTGCGCATCATCAGGCACTGCGCCTCGCACAACGTGCAGTTCCGCCTCGTGCCGGACTTCTACGAGCTCAGCCTCGACCGTGTGGGCGTGGACTACCTGCACGGCATCCCGCTCATCGGCCTACGGGAACCCTCCCTGAGCGGCTGGAAGAGGCTCACCAAGCGGGCCGTCGACGTCGCCGTTGCCTTGGTCGCCCTCGCCCTGCTCTCGCCGGTGATGCTGGTCGTGGCCCTGGCCATCAAGGTGGACTCGCCGGGGCCGGTCGTCTTTCGCCAGCAGCGCGTGGGCCGCGGCGGGCGCCAGTTCTCGTTCTACAAGTTCCGCTCGATGCGCGCCGACGCCGAGGACGCCTTCTGGCGGCTGGTGGAGATGAACGAGGTGAAGGGGCCGATCTTCAAGATCCGCCAGGACCCGCGCACGACGCGCGTCGGCCGCGTCATCCGCCGCACGAGCATCGACGAGCTGCCCCAGCTGTTCAACGTGCTGAAGGGCGACATGAGCCTAGTCGGGCCACGCCCGCCCATACCGCATGAGGTGGAGCGCTACGAGGACTGGCACCGCAAGCGACTGCAGGTGTCGCCGGGCATCACCGGCCTCTGGCAGGTGAGCGGACGCAGCCAGCTGACCTTCGACGAGATGGTGCTGCTCGACCTCTGGTACATCGACAACTGGTCGCTGATGCTCGACCTGCAGATAATCGCCCGCACGATCCCCGCCGTCCTCCTCGAACGGGGCGCCTACTAACCTGCAGCCGAGATGCAAAACGCAGCGGCGCCGATTCGCCTGCCTCCATATCGGACGAGCGACCATCCTCAGAGGAAGGATGAACCCGCGCCCATCACCTGCTACTCGTCGCTCATCGCCAAGGCACGGTCCTTGTCTGCAACAAGAGAGGGCGACCGTCCCACGTTGAGGAATCCCTTCGGTCGCCGGCAGCCCCCACGGACCAGCACCATGGGCGGTCTGTACATCGGCCGCTCGTGGGCGCGCCTTGAGGCCGAAGCGCGAGGTGACCGGGAAGGGTGGGCGGCCGTCGCTGGCAGGGCAACGGCCGCTCCCGCTAGGAGGTTTGCAGGACCAGCCTGCGGCCGGTGCTCATCCGGGGATAGCCCCCCTCTTTCGTGGCCGCAGGACCTGGCCGATGCTCTGCCCCCCTGAACCCGCCGGGCGATCAGGCGATCCCGGGGGTTCCTGGGAACGGCGATCGCCCACCTTCGTAAGGCAGATTAGGCGTCGTAATACAGGTAGAACTCGTACGGATGTGGTCGCACGGCGACCTGCACGAGCTCCCGCTGGCGCTTGTAGTCGAGCCAGTGTTCGAGGAGATCCGGCGTGAAGACGTCGCCCTCCAGGAGGTAGTCGTGGTCCGCCTCCAGCGCGTCCAGCACCTCCGCCAGGGAGCCGGGCGTCGACTTGATTGTCATCGCCTCCTCCGGCTCCAGCTCGTAGAGGTCCTTGTCGATGGGGGCCACCGGCTCGATTCGGTTGCGGATACCGTCCAGGCCGGCCATCAGGATGGCCGAGAAGGCCAGGTAGGGATTGGCGCTGGGGTCTGGCGGGCGGAACTCAACCCGCTTGGCCTTCGGGCTGTCGGAATACATCGGGATGCGGACGCAGGCGCTGCGGTTGCGCTGTGAATAGATCAGGTTGATCGGCGCCTCGAAGCCGGGCACCAGCCGCCGATAGGAGTTGGTGGTGGGGGCGGCGAAAGCCAGGATCGAGGGCGCGTGCTTCAAGAGGCCGCCGATGTACCAGCGCGCCGTCTCGCTCAGGAGGGCGTAGCCGTTCGCGTCGTAGAACAGGTTGGCTTCATCCTTCCAGAGGCTCGAGTGAACGTGCATGCCCGAGCCGTTGTCGCCGAAGAGCGGCTTGGGCATGAAGGTGACGGTATAGCCGCGGTCGTAGGCTATGTTCTTGATGATGTACTTGTAGAGCATCACCTGGTCGCCCATACGGGTGAGGGGCTTGAAGCGCATGTCGATCTCGGCCTGGCCGGCGGTGGCCACCTCGTGGTGGTGGACCTCCACGTCGATCCCCGCCTCGATCAGATTGAGGACCATCTCCGAGCGCAGGTCCTGCAGCTTGTCGACCGGCGGCACCGGGAAGTAGCCTTCCTTGTAGCGCGGGCGGTAGCCCAGGTTCGGCTTGCCTCCGTCTGCCCCGGAGTTCCAGATGCCCTCCTCGGAATCTATGGCGTAGTAGCCACTGTGGCTCGTCTGGTCGAACTTGATGTCGTTGAAGATGTAGAATTCCGCTTCCGGGCCCCAGTAGCTCTTGGTGGCGATGCCGCTGTCGACCAGGTACTGCTCGGCCTTCTTGGCCACGTAGCGGGGGTCGCGCGAGTAGGGCTCGCCGGTGATGGGGTCCTTGACGTCGCAGATGACGCTCAGCGTCGGCACCTTCGCCACGGGGTCGACGATGGCCGTCGCCGCGTCGGGCATCAGGAGCATGTCGCTCTCGTGGATGGGCTGGAAGCCGCGGATGCTGGAGCCGTCGAAGCCGAGCCCCTCCGCGAACATATCCGCGCTGAGCTCCTTGGCCGGGATGGAGAAATGCTGCCACGTGCCGGGCAGGTCGATGAACTTGAAGTCGACGATTTTGAGGCCCTTCTCGTCGACGAGCTGAAGCGCTCGCTGGACCTCGGTCATTGTGCGGGGGCTGCCCGTCCCTGCTATCTCAACCAAAGCACTGTACCTCCTAACTTGTGCTGCTTAAACGATAGCAAAACCCAGGCTATGGGCCTACGTACTCGGCGCCAGAACATTGGCGCCCTCATTGGTGCGCGAAGCACAAACCGGTCAACTGAGGGCGGGTGGGCGAGACGGCCCGGGGTTACGCGGTGGGAAACGGGCCGGGAGCGAGTGGTCCGGCATCACAGTTGCGGCCGGAGTGCTCGCCGCCGAGAGGGGCCACGCGGACCCTGTCACCCCCGCGTAAGCGGGGATCTAGTTCCTAGCACGGCAGGGGACCGGATGGATTCCCGCTTCCGCGGGAATGACGGAATGGGATGCCACTGGCGTTGGCCAATAATGGCCCCAGGCGTTGGCCAATAATGGCCTCATCGGCCGCCCGCCCGCTATTGTTAGGGCGAATCCGCCTCGGGTGGACCGGCCCGAGGGCGCGGCGACCGTGCCTCAACCAGGCAGCCGCCTGCTTGCTCCTACAGGGGCCGGCAGCAACGAAAGGGCGGATCGTCTAATCGAGATTGAGGGTCTGCAGGAAGCGGTCGACCTCCGTCAACGGCGTCTGGGCCGGCTTGACGTCCCACTCCTCGTGGAGCAGCACCGCCCGCTGCACCTTGCGTCGTTGCGCGGCGAGCTTGCGGGCCGCCCGCCAGTCGCCCCTGGCCAGGGCGGCGGCGTACATCGCGTTCAGTTCGGCGCGAAAGCGCCGCAGCTTCGCGATGGGGGATTTCTCTGTCGTGTACATATTCGCCACTCCTCTCTCCGTCGAGTTGGAAGCCCAAGTGCCAACTTGCACTTATCGACGAGCAAATGAAACGCGGCCGGCGCCAGACTAACGCCGCCAGTGCAGGCGGCCGACGATAAGGAAGGTCCTCGTCGACTCCACCATCGGCAGGTCTTGGATGTTATTAATGATCAGATCGTCCAGCTCGTCCTGGTCGGCCACGGAGAGCCGCGCCACAATGTCCGTTTCGCCGTAGATCACGCTCGCCTCGGTCACCCCGGCGAACTTCCGCAGCTCTTCGAGCACGCCGCCGGCCTGCTTAGCCGGCACCTTGATCAGCACGTAGGCCTGCAATTGCCGTTCCCTCCCATCCCCGGTCGGCCGCTCCCGCCGGAAGCCGTCCTGCACCTTGAGGATCCTCGGCACGCTCGCCACCGAGGCCCGGTCGAAGGCCTCGTTGAGGACGGCGTAGATCTCCTGGTCATCGGGGGCGGCGACGCGGACGATGGCGTTGGCGGTCTCGCCGTACAGGAAGGCGACCTCCTGCACGCGGTCGTTGCCCGTCAGGATCTCCAGCGCCTCTTGCCAACGCCCGGCCGGCACGACGAGCAGCACGTAGGCCGCCAGCCGCTCCGCCTGCTGCGCCATCTGTTCGGCCGCCAGCACCGAGAAGCCGCGCCGGTAGTACGCCCAGACGTCGCGGATGCGGGCCACGTCCTCCTCGCTGTAGTCGCGCCGCGAGATCCGCTCCTTGTGGACCTTGCGGGGATGGATGTAGCCCTGCGCCTCGAGGTAGTACACGAAGCGTTTGTTTAGCCCCTCGACCCGGCCGAGCACCTCGCTGAGCCGCACCGATCCTCCCCTAAGTGCAAGTCTAAAAGTGTACTTATCGCTACCAGTGTACCACGCCCCAGCCCCGCCGTCAACGTTCCCGCGGGGCCTCCTGGACCCCTACTCCCGTCATCCCCGCGGAAGCGGGGATCCATCTGGTATGTGTAGGGGCAGGCGCTGTGACGACCCTAACCCTCGCCCCGGAAGGGAGAGGGCACCCTCGCCTGGCCGCCTACTCCTCACTTACTCCTCGCCCGCGGGCTCCACCCGCACCAGCAGATTCACCGGCGCGTCGGGAATCCCCCAGGCAAACACGACCTTCGCCGCGTCGTCCGTGCCGGAGGCCTCGGCGACCTCGGGCGGGATGCCGTAGTGGTCGCCATAGACCGGCTCCAAGCGGCCGCCACTGCGGCCGAAGGCGATCGGGATGATGCCGTTGCGCACGGCCACCTCTGCCGCCTCCCGCGCCGTCTTCGCCTCCACGATGGCCGATCTCTTCTCCTGTCCGCGCAAGTACGAGGCCATGACCCTGAACTTGCGTCGCTTGTTTTCGTCAACCATAGAAAATGTTCTCCCTTGCCAGCCGTGCTCGTCTTGCCGAGCCCACAAGCAATTATCACCCTGGCGGGCCGCGAGTCAATGGGCGCCGCGAATCCGGATGGCGTCCTCCCGTCCCCTGCCGCCAGGAGCCGGGATGCGCTATACTTCCTTCTGAGCATAACACACAAACGCGAAGCCGAGGCAGCTATGGCCAAGAAGAACCTGGACGCCCTGGAGGAGAGGCTTGGGGTCACGTTCCAAAGCAGGGACCTGCTGGAGCAGGCGTTGGTTCATCGTTCCTACC
>JAJZQK010000224.1 GCA_021847625.1 Chloroflexota bacterium | reverse complement strand
CTGCCTGTCCGTTCCCACCCGCCTCGCCACGCCCACGTCCAGCGCCTCGGTGCGTTCCGTGCGCTCGCGCATCACGAGCACCGGCTTGCCCAGCACGGTGGCTTCCTCTTGCACTCCCCCCGAGTCGGTGAGGATGAAGTAGGCCCGATCCATGGCCCGGACGAAGGTCACGTAGTCCAGGGGTTCTGTCAGCGTGACGTTGGGCAAGTCGCCGAGCACCCTCCGCACCACGCTGCGCACGTTCGGGTTGGGATGGACGGGAAGGAGCACGTGGGCGCTCGGATAGGCGCGGGCGATCTGGGCTATCGTCTGGCAGACGCGCTCCAGCGGCTCCCCGAAGCTCTCGCGCCGATGGACGGTCACGAGGATCGTCCTGCCATCTGGCGAGGCCGGCTCCTGAGGGAGAATGGCGCCGGGCTGGTCGGTCCGGGCCAGGATGTACAGCAGGGCGTCGACGATCGTGTTCCCCGTCACGACGATGCCGGACTCCGGCGTCCCCTCGGCGAGGAGGTTCTCCTTTGCCCTGGCCGTCGGGGCGAAGTGCAGGTCGGCCAGATTGTCGGCAATGCGCCGGTTTATCTCCTCGGGGAACGGCTGGCGCTTGTCGCGGGTTCGCAAGCCCGCCTCGACGTGCCCGACGGCCACCCCTTGGTAGAAGGCCGCGAGTGAGGCGGCCATGACGGTGGTGGTGTCACCCTGCACGAGCAACCAGTCGGGCCGCTCCTTCTCCAGGATCTTCTCGACCTCCAAGAGCACCTGGCCAGTGACGTAGGACAAGCGTTGATTCGCTTGCATGACGTTTAGGTCGTAGTCGGGCCGGATGTCCACGAGCGACAGCACCTGATCGAGCATCTCACGATGTTGCGCCGTGACGCAGACCCTGCTCTCTATGGCAGGGTGCTCCTGCAGCCGTTGGACGACCGGGAACATCTTGATCGCTTCCGGACGAGTCCCAAAGACGGACAATACCTTCATTTGCCTGCCCTACCCTAGAATAGACTATCGATCATCTCGGCGGCCGACGCGTTTCCTGAGCTTGCCTCGGAGAACGCGAGCATGGCGGCGATAGCGAACTGGGTGCACCAGGTGTACATATACCGGCTAGGCCGGCCGCGGGTTGTGCCGTAGTAGAAGCCGCCCTTGGCCCGGGCATCGCTCGTCTCCAGGCACTGAACGCTCAGCAGGAAGTCCAAGGCCCGCCCGGCGGCCGCTAGATAGCTGGAACCCTCCTCCATCGCGTAGGCGATCAACCACAGGCGGATGGCCTGGGCGGTGGCGTCGGTGGCCGTGAAGGGATTGAGCCAGTTGTTGACACGCCTGGCGAGCCCCCGGCGGACGCGGTAGGTCTGCTGCAGGCCCCCGCTGCGCAACTGGGCGCTAAGCAGCCAGGAGATGCCCTGGCGGAATGCCGCGAGGTAGCGCTCGTCGCCGCTGACCCTGTGGGTGTATATCAACCCCTCCAGGGCATAGCAGTGGGCGTGGGTGAAGATCTGCGCCCGGTCCGGCATCGCCCAGAACGCCCCGTCGTCGTCCTGTAGTTGCAGCGCGTAGTCGCAGGCCTTCAGCGCGGCATCGGCATAGCGGTCGTCGCCCCGGGCCTTGGCCAGGCGAAGGAGGAATAGGGAATGCTTGGCATGGATGCAGCTCCCGTGGCCGAATAGCGCGTCCGAGACGAGCTCACGCCTGGCCAGGTCGTAGGCGGCCCAGAAGGAGCCGTCCTCCCGCTGCATGGGATTGAGCAGCCAATCGCCCAGCCCGGTCGCGACCGCCAGGTTCTCTTCCCATCCCTCGTCGGCGAGCAGGCCCACAAGTCCCGCGCCGCACATAGCGGCATCGAAGGCCCACAAGCGGGAGAAGTTCCTTCCCTCCGCCGTCTGCTCGACCACGCCGCCGTCGGCTTTGGGGTTGTCGGGCGACTTGACCTGCACGCGGCCGATGTAGGCGGCGGCCTTCCGCGCTCGCTCCCGCGCCCGGGGCAACCGCGTGTGCGCCCCCAGCGCCATCAGCAGGCTCACGGAATAGCCGGTAATCTCCGTATAGGCAGGCAGGACCTGGCCGCTTCTCCGGTCGTAGCCCATGCTGAAAGCCCCTTGGGCGGGCCCATCGACAAAGCTGATTCCGTCCCGGAGCAGCCATTCGGTGGCCAGTTCCACCCGAGCCCGCAAATCGGCCCGGCTGGCCCGGGTCGGGCCTGTCAGCAACCTCTCCGTTTGCTCCATCACGATCATGCCCCCTGTAGTAGGGATTCGTAGCGGGCCACTAGCTTTTCTCCATCATACCCCGACAGGCTGGCGGGTGCCTGGAAGGGCCTCTGGAGGGCCTCGCGGATGCCCTCGGCCAAGGCGGCGGGCGTCGTGTCGGCGAAGACCACGTTAGGGAAGCCCATGCGGCGCACCTCCGTGAGGTCGGTGGATACCACTACCTTCCCGGCGGCGGAGTACTCCAAGAGTTTAATCGGACAGGCGGCGTCTGTAAAAGGGGTCTTGTCGAACGGCAGCAGCCCGACGTCCAGGGCCCGGTAGTACCCCGGTATCTGCGAGAACGGCACCTGTCCGGTGAATACCACTCGCGACAGCCCCAGTTCCTTGGCTCGGCGCCGGGCCGGCTCCAGGTACGGCCCCGAACCGACGACGAGCAGGGCCACCTCGTCGTCGTCCATGACCCGAAAGGCCTCCACCAGGCGCAGCAGTCCGGTGAACTCGCCAAGGGCCGAGATGAGGCCCACGACCTTGTAGTCCGCGAGTCCCAGCTTCTGGCGGATTGACTGGCCGTCTCCCGTCTCGTAGCGAGCCAGGTCGATGCCGTTCGGGATGAGGTGCACCTTATGCCGCTGCGGCGGTGGTAGTTGCGCGGCCGCCTTGTCGCAGAGCACCGAACTGATCGCCGCAACGGCGTCGGCGCGCTCGATGTAGGCGGCTTCTATGCGGTCGATCTCTGCCGCGTAAGCGGGGTTGCCGACGGTGTCGCGCCAGTAAGACGAATTGTCGTCGAAGAGGTCGAAGACAAGCCGGCGGGCAACCGGCGGCGGCGTGACGAACGTGCTGACGACCGTGTCGACGTCGTACCGGCGCACCACCTGCCGCACGTAGCGAGCGTAGAGCCCGTAGTTGAGCCGCCGCAGGAGGGGCGAGAACAGGGCCGGGGACACACGCGGAATGTGGTGGACCACGATGCCGTCGTCACGCCGAACCCCGTAGAAGTAATTCCTCAGGTAGCGCAAGGAAGCGTAGTCCACCGGATGCGCGAAGTCGGCCCAACTGTCCGCGACGTGAATCTCGTGCCGCCGGGCCAGCGCTCGGCAAAAGAAGTGCGCGCGTTGGGGCGTCTCCCAGCTAGCGTGCGGTATCCAGAGAATCCTCACCCCACTTCACCCTACAACAGTTTGATACGCTTCGGGCAGCGGCTGCCAGTGCCTTCACTAGGTCTGAATGGGCGATGGCTCCGCTGGCTACAGCTTGCGGTCGTAGACCGGGTCGATGCCTACCCAGCGTCCTTGCAGCACCGACGGCACTGCCTCCCTCTCCTCGGGAGTGAGCGCCAGCTCGAGGCCGCCCATGCTGTCGTTGAACTGCTCCATCGTGCGGGCACCGATGATCGGGCACGTCAAGCGGGGCTCGCCGAGGACCCAGGCCAGCGCGAGCTGGGCGGGCGTGCATCCTCGCTCGCGCGCGGCGGCCAGGAAGGCATTCACGATATCCGTGGCTTCCTTGGTGAAGTAGCGTTCGTAGTACATCTTGAAGGCCTCAAGCCGCGAGCCTGGCGGTAGTGCCTCGCCCGGCTTGTACTTGCCCGTGAGCATGCCGCCCGCCAGCGGGTTGTAGGTCATGACGCCCAGACCTTCATCTCGACACAATGGCAACAACTCGCTCTCGATGCTGCGATTGAGGGCGTTGTAGACCGGCTGGAGGCTGACGAAGCGCGACCAATGGTTTTGCTCCATGGTCTGCAGGTATCTGCTGAGCTGCCAGGCTGCCAGGTTCGAGCAGCCGATGTAGCGCACCTTGCCTTGCCGCACGAGGTCGTTCAGGACCTCCGCCGTCTCTTCCAGCGGCGCGTACGGGTCCCAGCGGTGTATCTGATAGAGGTCGATCACGTCGGTCTGCAGGCGCCGGAGGCTGTCCTCCACCCCCTGTTGGATGTGAATGCGCGAGAGGCCGCGCTCGTTGGGACCGGGACCCATGACGTTGTAGACTTTGGTCGCCAGGACGATCTGCTGCCTGTTCCCGCGTTGGCCCAGCCAGCGCCCGACGACCTCTTCCGTCTTGCCCACGGAATAGGCATCGGCGGTGTCCACGAAGTTCCCGCCCAGCTCCACATAGCGGTCCATTATCTTGAAGGACGTCTCTTCGTCCGCCTCGCGGCCAAATGTCATCGTCCCCAGACAGACCCGCGAGACCTTCAGTCCCGAGTTCCCCAATCGAACGTAGTCCACGGCAACCTCCCTGTGTATGCTCGCTTCATAGTCCCCCAAGGCTATCTTAGCGCCCTCTTGGCCGATTCGCAAGGAAGCGAGAGAAACGGGCCGGGGGGCCTCTCCCCGGCCCACGTAGGGGGCATGCTGGTGGAACGCATCTTGCCGGGCTATCAGGCCGGGAGCCATTATGCTTCTTCCGTGGTCGGCCCGCCTAGAACTTCTGCCAGCCTTTCCCTTTCAAGAAGCCTCGCACGTAGGCAATCTGGCCGACGTGTTGCAGATTGTCGCTCATCACGCTCACTAGCCGCACGCCGACGGTCGGCAGTGGCTGGTACCATGGTTCGTTGAGCTCGCGGTCGAGGTCTTCCGCGGATAGCGACCGGATATAGCGGTTGGTCCGTTCGAGGACTGCCTCGTAGTAGGCGAGAAGCGTCTGCGCGTCCGGCGACCGGAAAGCCGCCACGTCGGCCGGGCTGTGGCCGAAGCCGACGTCCTTCGGATCGGCGGGCCTTCCGAACTTGGCGTGCCACTGCTCGCTGATCCAGAGCTGTTGCTCGCCCATCAGGCTAGCGATGTGATCGTCCTGCAGACGGCTTAAGTGCCAGGCGAGCCAGCCCATGCTGTTAGTATCCGGGTGAGGCTGCTGATCAAGATCGTCCCTGGTCATGCCGTTGAGGGCTCGCTTCATAACCTCGTGCGTGCGCCCGTAGCCATCGATGAGCAAGTCCTGCCAATTCATCTCGCGTATCCTCCCTGCTTGGCGGTGCGCCGGAGTGCGACAACCGTTTGACCTTAACTTTAGGAAGCGGCGGTTCTTTTGTCAAATGAAGGACGAAGAGGCCGGCAAATCTTCAGAACCCCGACGCCTCCGAAGGTGCGCCGAGGCTCCCCGGGACCGATCGCCGAGCCGTGGTCGGCCGCCCCTGACGTTTGGCCGCAAGAGAGGATGAGTAGTGATCGACAGCGCCACCTTGCCAACGGCCCTGGCCCAAGTATTGCAGCAAGCGGGGCATGGTCGCTGGCCGCGTGGCCGATTCGACTGTCGATACTCTAGAAATGTGCTGACATTGTCCCAGCAGAGGGGATGCTGTAGGGGGGTGGCACCGGCTGCGCCATAACCAGCCGGTGCCACCCATCATTTTGCGAACCATGCGAACCGAAGGAGAGAACGATGCCCACGATTACGACGAACTACAAAGGCGACATGCTCTTCGAGACGACGATTGGCCGACATAAGATGACGATCGACGTTCCGTCCTCGATGGGAGGCAAGGACCGCGGCCCTGTGCCACCGGAGGTCTTCGTGGCCTCGCTGGGCAGCTGTATCGGCGCCTTCATCGCCGAGTACTGCAAGAACACCGGCATCAACAGCGAGGGCCTGTCGGTCGACCTCACCTTCGACAAAGCCGACGACCCAACCAGGCTGGTCAACCTGAAGGCCACGGTCAACCTGCCCAAGGGCGATTGCAGCAAGCGGGTGACGGCCTTGGAGCGCGTGGCCCGGCACTGCCCGGTCCACGAGACCATCAGCACCATGCAGGGGCTGGATGTGACTATCCTGGGAGAGGGGCAGTGCACCATGAATCCCTAGCGCCGGTCCTGCTTCGTCATCCGGCCGCGAACGGACGCTAATCAACCGCAGGGGCTGCCGGCTGTTATCGGCCGGCCCCTGCGAATGGACAATCGGATCCCCGCTTCCGCGGGGTGACCGGGTCTGCTGCTGTACCATGACCCGGGACCTGGGCGTAGGCAGCGGCCAGACAACAGGCGGTTGC
>JAJZQK010000223.1 GCA_021847625.1 Chloroflexota bacterium | reverse complement strand
AGAAGGTCTCCACGTCCTGGCCGTGGTCGAGGTTGAGAATGGGCACCCCCGCCTCAGACGAGCTGGGTGGGGCTACGGTTGCCGTCGGCGCGGGTGGGGTCGGTGTGGGAGCGGGCGCTGGAGCCGTGGGCGTCGAGCTAGGGGTAGGTAGCAGGACGCTACCCTTGGTGAACACTGCCATACCCATCAGAATGGGGTCACCCTTGCTGGCTTTCACAATGTCAACATCTAGCCTGCCGTCGCGCACGGTGGCGGCGTAGGGCCCATACTTCGCCCACGTGTTCAGCGGCAGGTCGCCGATGGCGGATGCAGCACTGGCCCCTTCCATCTTGACATTCATGTCGCGGAAGCCGGACTCGTAGTTCTCCATCAACCAGAGGTAGACGTTGTAGTCGCCATTCGGTACCGGCGTAGATACCGAGAAGTTGGCCTCGTTGTTCCAGATCAACGTTTGCAGCATATGCACGCCGTCGCCGTCGACCGCGGGATTGATCGGTCCCGTGTCGCCCGACCATGTCTGGCCGGCGGTGGTAGTGACGCCCTCGGCCTTGGCCTCGTCCCAGGAGAGCCAGGGGTGGCCGTCGATCGTCACGGCGTTACCGCCAAAGTTGATGCCCGTGACGAAGGTCCCCTCGCTCGGGTTGACGGGAACGGAGGTTGGCGTCGGCGTGGCGGCCGGGCGGGTGGGCGTGGCCGTCGGTACCGGCGTGCTTCCGCCCGCGCTGTCGCTAACTAGAGCGAAGATCTTGCCGTCGCCCGGGGCGAACGGTATCGGATCGCCCGCGGCGTACACGTTGCCGGACTCGAGGTCCCGTAGTTTGCCTTTCAGGGTGCCCAAGTTGACCCGCAATTGCTGCTGGTTCTGGCAGTCCCTGTTGACGACGACGGCGTAGTAGTTGTTGCCGTCGGAGAGGGTCGAGGTGTAGTTGCCGGTCACGGAGAACTGATCGGCCACTTTGTGCAGGCCAAGGAGCGTCGACCGCAGCGGGACGGTTCTTTGCGCGAGGGCGGTTACCTCGTTATACAGGGCAGGGTTGTCGGCCAGTCCCTGCCAGCCCTGCTGGGAACTGTAGATGAACCAGAAGATGCCCTGGGCACCTTCGCCGATGGCCAGCCAGTTCTCCAGCCGCACCTCTGCCGGGGTTGGCGCTCGCAGGGAGTACGGATCGCCGACGTTGCCGAAGGAGTGCGTCTGGAGGACGATCCAGAGAGGCACGTTCGCCGGCTTGGCGCTGACGGCCCTTCGGATGTAGTCGGTGAAGTCCATGTTGTACCCGAACCCGCGCATCGCCGTGTCGCCGATAGCGGCGTCTGAGGCGAACGGGTAGGCGTCGATCACCATTGGGTTGGGCTGGGCTGTCGGCACGATCTCGTCAATGCGGTCGAAGCCGATCAGCAGCGGGAAATTGCCGCGAGGTGGGTCGAGGTCACGGAAGACCTTGGCGGCGATGGCCACCTTGTCTGCCATCTCGGAGTCCGGCTCATCGATGATGTAGTACGCCTTCAGACTCGGATGCGTCTTGAATTGGTCCACGAGGGGCGAGATTACCTGCCGGGCAATCTGTTCGTCTGCCGGCACCGAGCTCGGCCACCACTGGCGCCATAGCTCGTCGAAGGGACCGATGTACACGTTTGCGCCCAGCCGGTCGGACACGTCGAGCATGGGAGCATCTTGCGGCGCGGAGCCATTGGTGATCATTACGGAGTCTAGGCCCCGGCCCTTGATATCGTTTATCATCGCCTCAAATGCCGCCTGGTTGCTGCCGATCATGCCGGCGTCTTCGAAGACCCCGAGAGGGAAGGCTGATCCCGCGTTCCCTTGGTCGGGCGCCGTCGTCGGCGTCGGCGTAGGAGGCACGGACGTTGGCTCCGGCGACGGGGTCGTCGTTGCCGGGGGCGTGGTTCCGTCCTTCTGGTAGAACTCGATACCGTCGATGTAGATGGTGCTCTGAGGGTGACCGGTGGTGTCCTGAAAGGCCAGCCGATCAATCGTCGTGTTGGCCGCGGCCAAAGCCGAGAGCGGTATGTCGATGAGGCGCCATTCGTTCGCCGGCAGCACTCCCCCTGGAATGTAGTCGGTGAGGAGAACGGACGTGCCCCAATCGGTACCGCCCGGGTAATGCAGGAGGAACTGGAACGACTGGCCGCCATTCGCACCGCCGTTCACGTAGAAGCGGACGTTGCTGAAAGGACTCGTGTCCAGAGTGCCCGAGGTCAGGCCGGCAGAGAAGGCCCCCCAACCAGCCGTGAGCGTGAAGGCGATGGCCTTGCTCCCTGTTTGGACACGGTCTTTGGCGGCGAAGTCCACCGTGCCGCTCCATGAGTAGTCTTGCCAGCCGGGGGCAAGGGCGTCTCCGTAGACCAACAGTCCCTCCGCGGCCGGCGGGTCACTTGGCGTGCTAGTCGGAGTGGTCGTTGGCGTGCGTCTAGGCGAGATATTGGGCGCTGGGGTGTTTGTGGGCGGATTGGTCGGCGCGGGGCTGCTCGTCGCCGTTGCGGAGGGCTGCTGGTCGACGCTGCTCACGCAGATACCCGCCGCTGTTCTATCCCCGCCTGCTTTGGCGTCCAGCTGATGAACGCCGGGCATCGTCCCGGGCGGTATGGTGAACCTCGCTCGGAAGACGCCCCCGTCGTCACTCTGCACGGTGCCGACTTGGGCGTCGTCCCACGTGAGGGTCACCTGCGTGTTCGCTGAGAACTTCGTGCCCAGCAGGTCGACGGTCTGGCCCGGTGAGGTACACGCCCCTACCGATAGAGTCGGTCCCCTGAGGCCTGGGATGGCCGAAACGTCGGCCATAGGCAGGCCCACAAGGAGCACGCAGATTAAGCTGACTAACGCGTGTCGTAGCGTTCGGTTGCCGATCAACTTCTTTGCTGTCAACTTCCCGACATCCTCCCCCTTGGTATTCTACCCCTGCAATTTCTCTTCCACTGGCGTCTGCTTGCTGCCATATCTACGGATCTCTCACGGCACGAGTTCACCGTGGGCAACAAGGCGGGACCACTGGCAGGGGCACTCGTCGAGTGCGCGTCGATGTGTAGGTCGAGATGATGGTGCAGCTGAGCACTGTCACTCAGCCGGATATGAGTTGGATGCAGCCCAAGTCAGTGGTAATGCTACGGGCTGCTTCTTGTTTGGGCAATAGCCAAATGAGGCTAAACACGGTAGCGGGGCAGGGTCTAGTACAATTGGTTAAGCGGCGTACAAGCAAGCGGTCGACACCCAAGGGGCGCTCTGGAGCAGGGGACCGGATATGAATAGCACGTGGCCCATTGGCGGTTTTCCAGGCCGCGCCCTGGTGGCCGATTTGACACCGGCGGCCTTGTCGCTTAGACTCATTGTCAATTGGTGGATAGCCTACCTGGAGAAATGTAGCAAGAAGGAGAGGCAGACGGTGAAGACGAATAGGATACTGATCACGGCTGCTGTTGTGCTGGTGCTCTTCCTTGGCGTCGGCCGCCTCGGGGGCATCTACGTGGACTGGCTCTGGTTCCAGGAGGTTGGCTATCAGAGCGTCTTCCTTACCCAGATGATAGCCCAGCTGGGCCTCTTTGCCATCGGCGCCCTCGCCTTCTTCGTCGTGTTCGCGGGGAACGTGCTGGTGGCGGGGCGCGTTGCCACGCGATACGAGCGGCCGGCAATCCTCTTGGAATGGCCTGAGCCCAAGAAGCGACTGGGCCTACTGCAATCGGGACTGCTCGTGGTAGGGGCGCTCTTGGGGCTGTTGGTCGGGGCCGGCATTGGGGCGAGCTGGGGCACTGTTCTTCGTTCTACTAACCCGACGGCTTTCGGCAGTAATGACCCGCTATTCGGGCTCGACATTGGGTTCTTCGTCTTCACGTTGCCGGCTTTCCAGTTGGCGCAGGGCTGGTTGGCAATCACGCTGTTCTTGTCGTTGGTCGCCGTTCTGGTGGTCTACGGGGTGCGGATTGTCCTGCCGCGTCTCCCGGCCGAGGGGGAGGCCTTTCAAGTCAACCGGCCCAATGTCAGCCGTATCCTCGACATAGGACTTGGTGGTAGGGTGCACTTGGCCGTGCTGATTGCGTTGATGGCCCTCATCCTTGCCTTCGGCGGCTGGCTGGACATCTATGGACTCGTCTACTCTTCGACGGGGTTGGTCTTTGGCGCTGGCTACGCCGATGTCCACGCCCGTTGGCCGGCGCTGTGGTTGATGGTGGGCATAGCGATGCTCTTCGCGGTATTGGCCCTGGTCACCATTCCACGGCAGCGTTACGGGCTGCTGCTGGTTGGGGTTGGCGTTTGGTTCGCCGCCTCGGTCGTCGCGGTCGACCTGTATCCCGGTGTGGTGCAGCGATTCGAGGTCCAGCCGAGCGAGCTAGACAAGGAGCGCCCGTACATCGAGAACAACATCAAGCTGACGAACCAGGCCTACGCCCTGGATCGCATCGCCGAGGTCGACTATCCGGCCGAGGAGGCCGTGACGGCCGAGGAGATCCAAGCCAACCCGGGCACGATCAAGAATATCCGTCTCTGGGACCCGCGGCCGCTGCTCGACACCTACAACCAGGTTCAGAGTATCAGGCTCTATTACGATTTCCTCGATGTCGACGTCGATAGGTACAACATCAATGGCGACTATCGGCAGGTTATGCTGTCGGCCCGTGAACTGTCGCCAGAGAAGCTAGCCAGCCAAGCGCAGACCTGGGTGAACAGGCGCCTGCAGTTTACGCACGGCTATGGCGTGGCCATGAGCCCCATCAACGAGGTGACCCCGGAAGGGCTGCCCGAGCTCTTGCTGCGCGACGTGCCGCCGCAGGGCCAGACCCCGCTTAGCCGGCCGGAGATCTACTTTGGCGAGAATACCGCTGACTACGTGATCGTCAAGACGTCCACGCTGGAATTCGACTACCCGAAGGGCGACGACAACGTCTACGTCGAGTACCAAGGGAATGCCGGAGTGGACATGGGGTCGCTGACCAGACGCCTGCTCTTCGCCTGGCAGTTTGGCGATACGAATATCCTGCTGTCCAATTCGATCAACTCCGATAGCAGAATCATTTACAACCGCAGCATCAAGGAGCGAGCCCAGAAGGTGGCGCCGTTCCTGGTATACGACCAGGATTCGTATGCCGTCGTGGCTAATGACCGCGTATACTGGATTCTCGACGCGTACACTTACACGGACCGCTATCCGTACTCCCGCCCCGTCGGCATGGGGAACGACGTCAATTACCTGCGCAACAGCGTCAAGGTGGTGATGGACGCCTACGAGGGCTCGATGCGCTTCTATCTTGCCGACGAGACCGATCCAATCATAAAGACGTATTCCGACATCTTCCCGGGTCTGTTCACGCCCTTGGCCGAAATGCCGCAGGAACTGCGTTCACACATTCGCTATCCGGAGGACCTCTTCTCTGTGCAGGCGGACCTTTATCGAACGTACCATATGAAAGATCCGCGAGTGTTCTACAACAGCGAGGACCTGTGGAACGTGCCGTCGGAGATCTACGGCGACAAGCAAGTCCAGATGGCGCCGTACTATGTTGTGATGCGGTTGCCGGGTGAGCAGCAGGAGGAGTTCGCGCTTATTCTGCCCTACACGCCGCCTAACAAGAACAATATGATCACGTGGCTGGCGGCACGATCGGACGGTGACAACTATGGTAAGCTTGTCGCTTACAAGTTCCCCAAGGACAAGCTTATCTACGGGCCGATGCAGATCGAAGCGCGCATTGACCAGGACCCGCGCATCTCCGAGCAGCTAACCCTGTGGAATCAGGCCGGCTCCAGTGTGATTCGCGGCAATCTGATCGTGATTCCGATTGGCAAGTCGAGCCTGTATGTGGAGCCCATCTACCTTCAGGCCGAGCAAAGCAAATTGCCCGAAATGAAGCGGGTAGTGATGGCCAACGGCAATAAGGTGGTGATGGAGCCGACGGTGGAGGACGCTCTGGCGGCGTTGTTCGGCACAGGCGCGACGCCGCCGTCCGCCCAACAACCCCCTGCCCAGCAGCGACCAGCGCCCGGACAGGAGCGGCTAACCCAGACGGCGCGAGATCTCCTGGATAGGTATCAGAAGCTGCAGGAGGAGATGGACGCGATAGGGAAGGAACTGCAGGATCTGCTCCACTCGCTCGAGCAACCGGCGGCGCAGCAACAGCAGTGACACCATAGCGGGGCTGGAAAGGGGGCAACCCTCGGAGAGAAGCGAGGGTTGCCCCCGGTGCG
>JAJZQK010000222.1 GCA_021847625.1 Chloroflexota bacterium | reverse complement strand
GCGGGCCCGCCAGGACAGGTCCGTGTCTTCCATATAGAGGAAGAAATCGGGGTCGAATCCCCCCAAGGCCCAGAACAGATACCTGGGCATTGCGAAGGCCGCGCCCGATACGGCATCCACCTCCTCGATCAGAGGGAAGGCATCTCGAGGCTCCCCCATACCCCGGCAGAGCGTCAGGCCGGTCTGATGCACCTCGCTACCGCACGTGTTGACTACCTTGGGGTCGCTCAGCAGCAGGACCTGGGAGGTCGCCAGGCCGGCCTGGGGATTCGCCTCCAGGGTGGCAATCAGCGGGTCCAGCCAGTTTGGCTCGACGACCGTGTCCGGATTGAGGAAGGCCAGGTAGTTGCCGTTCGCCACTCCTGCCGCCAGGTTGTTGGCCTGGCCAAACCCCTCGTTCCTCTCGTTGCGGATCAGCCGCACCTGCGGGAACGCCTGTTCCACGTAGTCGGCGCTGCCGTCGGTGGAAGCGTTGTCGACCAGAATGATCTCGCGGTCTTGGCGGCGGTCGGCCAGCAGGGAGTGCAGGCACTGGCCGATATGCGGCCGTCCATTGTAGTTGACGACAATAACGCTCACCTGAACGTCGGTCTTGGCCTCCTGCCGTAAGGTCGAGAGAGGCCGGGCCTTACGACGCCCGCCGTTTGTGTGAACCAGCTCAGTTTGCATTCTGACTCCCGCTGCGCAGGTCCACGGTCTCGATCAGGGAATCGCTCGAAGAATCTCTAGGTCGCACCAGGCTCAGCAACAGCCCTCGCACCGAATGGAGCATGACGCCCGTGAAGAGGGCCAGCACGCCGACAATGGAAAGAAACACGGCGATCAAGGCATAACCTATGGCTAGGGTGCTGGTCATCCGATATATCTCGACGACCCACACCCCCCAGAGCATACCGACGAGGAGACTAATGAATCCAGGCACGCCGAAGAAGAGAAGTGGCCGGTGCTGACCAATAAGTTGCAGAATCCCGTTCAGCACCATCAGGCCGTGGACGATCACGTTGCGCTTCGGCTTGTCCCGATAGCGGATGGTGATGGGGACCTCCGCCACCCGTAAGCCGTTCTCACGAGCGAGGAACTGCATCTCCGACTCGACCGAGAATCCGTTCGAATGGAAGCTGAGCGCCGTCAGCGCCTTGGCCGAGAAGGCACGATAGCCGCTCTGCGAGTCGGTCACCGTCACGCCCGACGCCCCATTCGTGATGAGGTTGAACACGGCATGGCCCCAGATGCGATGGCTCGGCACCTCGCTCGTCCGCTCAAGGTAACGCGAACCGACCACGATATCCGCTTCGCCTCTCAGCACTGGGGCGGCCACCATAGCCATCTCCTCGGGGAGGTGCTGGCCGTCGGCGTCAAGCGTCACCACGACGTCCGCGCCCAGCTCACGAGCCTTACGGAAGGCAGTCCGCAGGGCAACGCCCTTGCCGCTGTTAACGGCATGCTGCACAACTATGGCACCGGCCGCCGCCGCTATCTCGGCCGTCTCATCGCTGGACCCGTCGTCGACGACCAAGACGGTATCGCCGAACTTGAGCGCCTTCAGGACCACGCTGCCAATGAACCGTTCCTCGTTGTAGGCAGGTATTACGATCACGATCTTTTGCGCTACCGTGGTCTCGGGGATTGTCGTTTGCATCTTCGTCCCCCACGTTTCTGTCCCCGAGTAGGGGACAGAACGCTAGATTCCTTGGGCAACTACTTCGCTCCGGGCATCGACCCTCCATCCACCGCCGTCCCCCGTCCGCAAATGGGCCGATCGCCGGTGGGGAGAGGGATCGCCTGAAGGCAGGCTACGAAACAACCTCCGCGATCAAGCGCTCGCCGGTGGCATTGTCCAGCTGCCGCCTGATGTAGCTCGTGATCGCCGTGTCGTTCAGACTGAGTAGGATGATTTTGTCGATCGCCATCTCGTTTGACATGGCACCCAGCAGCCGGGCGCCACATCCTTCGTCCGGCAAGTTGTTCCACCCGCGCTCGACGATCAGGACGTCGGGCGAGCCATCCGACCCCGCCCCGGCCAAGTCCGGCCAGGTCTGGCCCGCACCTATGACCTGAATCCCCGCGCTGTCCTTGAGCAGCGACTGTATGATGTCGCTGAACATGGGCGAGTGGAAGACGATCACTACTTTGCGCGGTGAACCGGCAGATTTTCGTTCCACAGCCTCACCTGAGTTTGTATGCGTGGCATCGCCCTGCACTATCTCCATCGTGCCCATGGTTAAATACTAAAGGCGACCGCCCTTCCAGCCCACGACAGTAGGTTGAATCTCGCTAGCCATCCGGACGGTCCGGTCGCCAGAGACATTGTTGAGGGGCCCCTGCGTAGTCTGTTTAGGGTGCGCTGAGATCCCGTGAAAATGTTGAGGGAGGAATGGACAAGAGGAGTGGACAAAATGGCGGCTGCCGACGCCTGCTTGCTGCCGTAGCAGCCGAGGAGTGCGCGAGACAAGACAAAAGCAGGCCGGGCGTAGAGCCACGACCTGCTTCGAGTGGCCGATTCACTAAGAGGGCTTAGGGACCAAGACCCTCCCGCAAGGCATACATGGCCGCCTGCACACGGTTCTCCAGACCAAGCTTGAAGAGTATGTTGTGCAGGTGGCTGCGCACGGTGCTTTCCGACACCACCAGCGCGGCCGCTATCTCGCGGTTGCTGGCACCCCTGGCCACCAGCCGAATCACCTCTCGTTCGCGTTCGCTGAGCGTGGAAACCCCCGGCCCTTCGGTCCTCTGCCCCTGCTCCCTCTCGTGGCGCATCCGAGCTATCAGACGAGCCATCATCTGGCGCGTGAGGGCAGCTTCCCCGGCCAGGACGCCGCGGATGGACTTGACCAAGGCCGCGACCTCGGTCGTCTTCACCACGTAACCGTCCGCGCCCGCCTGGATCGCCGTCAAGACGTCCTGCTCCTCGTCCGACATCGTGAGGACGACCACCTTGGCCTCCGGCAGCTCGGCCTTCAGCAACCTCGTCGCTGCGACCCCATCGCACACGGGCATCCTGAGGTCCATGAGAACGACGCTGGGGCGCAGTTCCCGGGCCTTCTTCAGCGCTTCTATACCGTCTACGGCCTCTCCGACAACCTCGAACTCGAGCACGTCCGAGAGCAGCCGCCGCAGGCCCTGCCTGAACATCGCATGGTCGTCTACTATAAGAACGCCGTGAGTCTCCATCTAGTGTACCTCTCTGGCAGAGGGCACGAGATGCCCTACTGCCAAATCGCTAGCTTCTGGGGATTAGAAGAGTGACTGTCGTGCCCTTCCCTGGTGTGGACGACACCTCTAGCCTACCTCCCACGGCTCGGGCCCTTTCCCGCATCAGCCGCAAGCCAAGGTGCAGACCGTCGGTGCCAGTGAACACCACCCGCCGCGCGCCGCGCCCGTTGTCTCTTATTCTGACCACCAGGTTGCGGCGACCCTCCCTGAGCGTGACCCACACGCACGTCGCCGCGGCGTGTTTCGCCACGTTGGTCAAGGCTTCCCTGAGAATCGAGACGACGTTGCCGGAGACGGAGGCGTCGGCGAGCCACTCCACCCCTCCGGACGTCCACCTGACGTCTATTCCCGTCTGCGCGACGAACCGGTCTACCTGGTTGCGCATGACCCTCGGTACGTTCATCACGCCCGTGGCTTCGTGGCCGCTTCGCAAGTCACCGATGAGAGCCCTTACCTCTCCATAGACCGTGTCGGCAATGGAGATGGCCGAGGACAAGACTTTCACCGCGCTTTGAGCCTCACCCGCGGCGGCCATCGTTTGCGCCCGCTGTAGCTCAAGGCTGAGATACCATAGGCTCTGTGCAACGCCATCGTGAAGGGCCTTCCCCGCCCGCGCGCGCTCCTGCTCTCTCGCCTCTCGCTCAACCATATGGAGCATATCAAGGTGTTCCAGGTTGCCCGCGAGGATGTCGCCCGTGACGCCGACCAGAGACGCCTGCTCTGGCCCTAACCCCACTCCCTGCTGCAGTCCTACCACCAGCAGGCCTCGCGCAGCACCCGATCCCTTCTTGATCGTCCAGGCAAGCCACTCGCCGTTCTCGTCGCGAGCGACCGGTCGGCGCTGCCAGCAACTGGGAAGACAGAACGGCTGCTCGGCCTCCGCCAGCGGCGGCAACCCTGGGGCAGGGGGTAATACGTGAGAGATCGCATACTCATCGCCCACACAAGCAAGCAACCGGAGAGTGCTTTCTGCCGGATCGAAGAGAAACACAGCAGCGGAAGAGAATGGTACGACCGTTTGCAGCTCGGAGAGCGCCTGAACGGCCATATCCTCGGCATCACGGCACTCAAGGCCCAGACGCACCACGCTTGCGAGGACGGCATAGTGCTGTGCGACTGTTGTCAGGCTCGACCCAGCCATCCCTCTACCAATCCTCGCGCTCCGACGAAGTACGCGGTCACTAGACGATTCAGACTCGCGATCTCACATCGACCCCGATCGCTGCGGTCGTATCACATTCTGAACGGTCTTACCTAGCGGCCATTACAATTGTATCCGATGAGACCAAGCGTGTCTAGACTACACTGGCTAACGCCAACGCACTACAACGGTCCTGGGTGCATCGGCGCAAAACGTTCACCAGATGTTCACGATCATGGGCCCAATTGGGGGATATTCTTGGCGTCGCTGTCCGATTCGTCGCCGCGACTATGCGTGCCTGCCTTCGAATCCGCAGCAGATGACGCGCAGCCGTGTCTAGGCTGACTAGCGACGAGCCGAGAGGAATGAGGACGTCACTCTAGCGGGGGGCTTCGGCTGAACCCGCCTTCACTTCGATTGAACCGAGGATAAGGTGGTCGCTCTGTTGGCCGCTTGCATCGGTCAGGGCGACGCGGGCCCCGGAAACTGGCTCGTACAAGCCGACCTCGATCTCGTACTTCCCGGGCGCCAACGACCGCGGCAGCGACACCAGGTACTCGTCGGCAATCGAATCCCCCGCCAGCCAGAAGGTCGTCGGTAAGCGTCCTCCCAGCGGCGGCGAATCCTTCTGCGCCGCGACGCTGGGCCCGGGCGCCAGCAGATGGACGAAGGTCGTCAGGCGTTGGTCGAGTGAACCGAGGACCCGCCAGTTCAAGACCACCCGCAGGTCCTCGCCGGGCGCCGCAGGCGCGGGCGACACGTCGTAGCCGGTCAGCTCCACCCTCCCGCCGAAGTTGGCGACGGGGGAAGAATCGCCGGCCAACTCCCCCCGCTGACGCGCCCGCGCCTCCTGCGCCACGAGGCCGCGATTCTGGTCGAAGTAGGCGATCTCCGCGATGCTGCCGTTGGCGACGGCGCCGACCATCGTTTCCGCCTCCTCGACCGCCGGCAGCAGGCGCCGGCCCACGTCCCACGGGTCGGTTCCGTCCACCACCCCCACGCCCAGGCCGAAGTCACCCCTCGGGTCCCACGGGAGCATCAGCGTCTGCATACGCACGACCTCGCCGACCTGCCAACGAGAGGTCAGGTACCAGTAATTGGCCGGCTGGCGATACTGGGTGGCCCCCAATTCCTTGCCCTGGCCATCGGTGAGATAGACGGCGAGAAAGAGGTCCTCTTTCATGGGGCGCAGCGCCCGCCAGTAGAGCGTGAGGTCTACCCTCGCGTCGCGGCTCGTCTGTACATCATACCCCAGCAGCTCGACGGCATCCGCGAAGCGGATGCGGAGGGAATGGGAAGGATTCGCCTCCGCTGCCCGGGCGAAGGAGTAGAACTCGTCGGGAAGCGCCCGGTGCGGCGCCCCGCGCTGCAGCAGGATGAAGCCGTCTTCGGCCGCGATGACGCCGAAATCCGGCCGGTCGAGCGCCTCCCGTATGCGGTCATGGAAGCCGTCGTTGAGGCCCACCGCGTTCGGTTGGGTGGTCACGTCGAGGAGGATGTACTCGGCATCGCCAACATCGGGGAACATGCGCAGGTCCGCCCGCTGCGAGAGGTGCGGGCCGAGGTTGAACTGGGCCGAGACGGGCGCTTCGGCCGGGATGCTCGCGATCAGCCGCTCGCCGATGGCTTCGTGCGCGCCGGGCCAGGTCATCGCGAAGGACGGGGAGAGCGGTGTGAAGCCACGGTAGTAGTGATAGGTCAGACTCGTGGCGAGCACGCCGACGCAGAGCAGCCAGATGACGGCGCTCTTGCGCACGTGGGGCAGGCGACCAAACGTGTGGGCCAGCACGCCGGTGCCGTAGATCGCGGAGATGACGACGATGGGCACGAGGGAAGA
>JAJZQK010000221.1 GCA_021847625.1 Chloroflexota bacterium | reverse complement strand
CTGGCGAACCCGGCCCGACGGCCGACCTTCGAGCCCGTTCGGCACATCGATCGCGGGCAGATCCCAAGAGGTTACTTCACGTTTCGCAGGGCCAGCCGCGGCTGGGGCAGCGGGCGCCTTCTTGGCGCCCCGCACGGTTGGGAGCAGGCCAAGCAGGCCGAGCAGCAGTTCGCCGATGCGGAGCATATCCGCCTCCTCTACGTCGCGGCTACACGTGCCATGCAGCTACTCGTGCTCAGTCAGGCGGAGAAATCCGGTCTCGGCTGGTGGGGTTCCCTCGAAGCCTTGGCGCGCGATGCCCTGCCATTGGAGATCCCGCCGGCTGAACAAGCCACACCACGTTCGCTCAGAGACTCCGTGCATGACATCGCGTCCGACTTGATGAACGAGGATGCTCAACTGCAAGCGTCGGCCGTACCGAGCTACCGCGTGGCCACGGTAACCTCTCTGCTGGGTCCGCCACCGACGCATCTTTTGAACCCAGGCAGAGGACCCGCCTGGGGCACCGCCGTGCACCGGGTCCTGGCACTGACGGCAGGAGGGTTGCCGAAGCCAGCCTGGCGAGGGGCCTGCACGCAGACCCTGGCGGATGAGCGGCTCTCGTATCCGCCGGAAGACCTGCTTGGCCTTCTCAACCGGTTCTGGAACGCACCCTTCGGTGCAAGAATTCGTGCGGCTCGCAAGGTGCTGTGCGAGGTGCCCTTTGCGGTACGCGCCAATGACGAAAGCCTCGGGCCCAGCGTTCTGCACGGGACGATCGACCTGCTGTTCCTGGAAGAGAGCGGTTGGGTCCTCGTGGACTACAAGACCGATGCCTCCGCCAGGGAGGGAGCCGACGAGCTTGTGCGGCACTACGCTCCGCAGGTGGCCAGCTACGCCGCAGTCTGGCGCGACACGTTCGGCCAGCCCTTGAAGGAGGCCCTCCTCTTCTTCACCGAGATGATGTGGGCCATCGCCGTGCCGCTGGAGAAGGGAGACATGACTTGGCTGAGCCATCCTGGAGCCTAATTGATGGCATGCTGGTGTACCGCGATGGTCGCGTGCGCATCCAGGCCCTCAAGGCTGGAGATGCCATCGTCGCCTCACCGTGCGACGATGGTCGCTTCGTGCTGCGAGAATGGAGCGAGTATAAACTTAAGGGTCAGGGGATCACCGAGGTGTGGCAGGGCGACCTGCCTGCAAAGCAGCTCGATGACGGGCTCTTTCTGCTCGTCTACCAGAACGCTGTCGGCCTGGGCAGGGTCGAGATCCGCATGGACGACGGCAGCGCTGTGGATCTCGGGGTGGACATCGTCTCGCGCAAGCTCGTGCTGGACGATCGTAGCCACCCGCTCTACCAGCCGCGCTTCCTCAAGTCACTGCTCGAGGCGATCGCGAAGCACTTGGCCGACGGAGCCTTCGACGCCTTCTCGGCGACAGGCCAGAGAACCGCAGAGTCCTCAAAGGCGGCGACGGATCTCTTCCTGCTCCACTTCCTCAGAGTCCGCGGCGAGGAACTCGGCGAGGGCATACGGGGTGTGCTTGCGAGCCCGCACCGGGTGCTGCAGCGCTTTGAGCAGGAGACTCCGGCTGCCAAGGCGCATCAGGTGAACGAAGCGGGAATCGCCTGGTCTCTTGGGCGGAGCCTCTGGGCCAGGGCGGCAACCGGAGGGGTCTGGCGGGCACCCGATGACACGCAATACTCGCCGCTTGCCGTCCTTGCCTCCTACGCAGACGAAACCTTCGATACGCCGGAAAACCGCTTCATTCTCTTCTTCGCGCACCAGATCCAGTACGCCATACGGCGCATCCGTCCGCTTGCGACTAAGCACCCGGAACTCACACATAGCGCCTTGGCTGACCTACAGGACAACCTCGGCCTGCTCCTGGGCGACGAGCGCCTACAGGACGTTCCCGAGTCCAACCTACTCCCTGTCCATTCTCAGGTACTGCTGCACAGGCCAGGGTACGAGCAGCTCTACCGCCTGTACCCGGCCTTTCTCGCCGGACGGGAGGTCCTCGAGGGGGTTCTCGGCCAAGCTGTTGCGCTGCGCAATATCGCGGAGCTCTACGAGATCTGGTGCTTCTTCGAGCTTGCGTCCGACCTCGCACAGGCCCTGGGCGACGTGGGGCCTGACTCCCCCAGGTTCAAGCTCAGGGCGGGACATCTGCCGGAGCGCGAACTATCCGCAAGTGCGACCTTCCTACATGCCGACTACCGGCTCGTCTACCAGCAGACGTTTGTCGGCAGCGGCCATGCGGTGGATGGGCGTAGCTACTCCGTCAACTTCGTCCCGGACTTCGCCCTCTTCAAGGGCAGGCAGCCGATCGGAGTCTTTGATGCGAAGTTCCGGCTGCGCTGGGCGTCTGTCGACCAGGACGCAGGCACCACTGCGGACGGCAAGCCGGTCGAGGACGACCTGCACAAGATGCACGCCTACCGGGATGCTTTGGGGCTGCGGTTCGCCGTGGCCGTCTACCCCGGTGATTGCGGTGTCTTCTACCGCAGCGATGGCGCCGACGCCACCGGGCCGCCGACCCTTGCGGCACTCGTCAGCGACGATGCGCTCGAGGGCATAGGCGCCCTCAGCTTGAGACCTGGAGGGACGTCATGAGCCGATTCTTCGATGCCTGGAAACAGAGTGAAGCCCTCGCACGCGATGAGGTGTTCGCCACGGTGCGGCCGTTCACGCTCGCCGTGGTCGAGCGCTGGCTGCGTGATCATGTACCTGCGATCCGGGAAGAGGAACTTACCGACTTGCGCAAGAACGCGCTGATGCGCCACCTGAGTGATGGGAAATGGGTTCCCTTTGATCAGACGGACAGCTGGAACGTGCCGGGCGAGGATGACTTACGCCTATCGATCAAGACGTTCGGCCATGGCTTCCAGGCTTACGACACGCTGCAGCTTGCGCTGTCCGGACACACGCAGGTCTATGCGGGTGTGAAGGTCACCATGGACGTCGAGGGTCAGGACGTACGGCTCAAGGACGTGTACGTAGGTATCCTGTCGCCCGCACATGAAGCCTTCCGCTACCTCACCCTCGAAAGCTATCCCCTGGACGTTTCAGAATCGGTGCCCAAAGTGACGGCTGGCCGGACCAGCGGCAGGACGCCCACGCCCTACGTCGGTGTGCGCTGGAGCCGTAACGACATCGACTCCGAGGATGAGCTCATCGCGCAGGCAGCTACCGTGCTGGAAGCAGCGCGGCTCAAGGTTGCGGAGAATCCGAGCCCCTTCCCGGAGCCAGTGGAGGTGAAGAACATGTCGGAGACTTCCGGCCCCACGGCAGAGGCACTCAGGGCGGCGCTCGAAAGCCAGGGGTTTCGCTTCTCGTCGGCACAGATCGCGACATTCTACGCAGCCCTCAAGGCGAAGGGCTTCGTCCTTTTGAGCGGGCTATCCGGGACCGGAAAGACCGCCTTAGCGCAGCGGCTGCTCGGACTCATGGGCGTGCCCGAAGGCCACGTTCTGCTCACTGCAGTGAGGCCGGACTGGCGCGACACGCAGAGCCTGCTAGGCTACTTGAACCCCCTGACGCGGGAGTATCAGGCGACCCGCCTGCTCCGCTTCCTGCTAGATGCGCAGGCCGACTTCCTGGGGGACAGGCCGTCGCTCGAGGACTACCTCGCCGCGTATCTCGCAGAGCCGAAGACTCAGGAGTGGTACAGGCGCTACGCCGAAACCGTGGCCAGATTCGCGGGGAGAAAGCTGGGAGGATGGTCGCAGGGTCAGGTTGTTGGCGACCAGTCCCGCCAGGAGCGGCTGTTCACAGGCCAGGGATCCTGGTCACAAGCGGACCTGCAGTTGCTGTGGCATAAGAAGGACAACGGCGTCGCCGACGTCGGCCACTGGGCCCCCAAGCTCCAGGCGGACGAGGCGGTCCTGCGTGCCGCGACCGACAAGCTGGCCGACCGGTCACACAGCCCTGGCGAACGTTATCTCACGGCACTTTCTGAGCTTCACGCGGCCACAGGAATCAACCACTTCTCCCGCACAGCACGCGTGCTGGCCGCGCTCGATCCGGAACACGCCCCCCCGGAGGTGGGTGAGGCCCAGACACGGGTGATCCTCGACGCTCTTGAGAGCCAGTTGAAGTTCGCACCGGGGGCCAAGGATGTCACTGCCGCTTCGCTTGAGGCCGGGTGGACGTTCATGACCGATAAGGCCAAAGCACTCCTGACAGCGATCGGGCGCGATCCGAACGATGCCATCCTGCGCGGCATCGCCCTCTGGGGCGTCTACCTTTGGGGTCGTGGAGGCTCCGCGAATGCAGCGCCGGGTTCTGCGATGCCCCACGTGGTGATCCTGGACGAGATGAACCTGGCACGGGTGGAGTACTACTTCGCGGACTTCCTCTCCGCCATGGAGTCGGACCGCGCGGACGATGGTCTGCATACCGCCGAGATCATACTGCACAGCGGTGGCGAGATCCGCGACCAGGACGGGCATTTGGTACCGGAGACCTTGCGGTTGCCTCCCAACGTCTACTTTGTGGGGACCGTCAATGTTGACGAGTCGACCTTCAGCTTCAGCCCGAAGGTCTTGGACAGGGCGTTCACCATAGAATTTCGCGACGTGGACCTCGCGGGCTATCCGCTCCCACCGAGCACGGGGGTTCCTGCCGCCACGTTCGCCCTCCCGCCGGATTTCGCTCGAAGTGGCCACTTCGCCGGCGTAGACAAGGCAGAGGTACGCGCACAGGCGGAGGCGGAGTCCGAGGTGCTAGAGCGGTTGCGCGACCTGCACAAGACGCTGCAACCGTACGGCTTGGAGTTCGGATACCGCGTCATGGACGAGGTCCTGCAGTTCCTTGCCGCATTAGGCGAGGCGCCGGTCATGGACGGGCTACCGCGAACGCCCGCCGATCTAGCCTTCGACACCGCACTCTGCATGAAGGTCTTGCCCAAGTTTCACGGACCATTCCGCCATCTGGAGCCGGGTCTTACGGCTGTCCGCACCTGGGCGCAGGATCTCGGACTCGATATGACCGTCAAGAAGATCGACGACATGGTTCGCTGGGGCTTAGCACAGGGCCACGTCAGTTTCTTCTGATGTACAGTGCATGGGAGGTACGACGGGGCCATGCGGGAGCACAACCTCCATCGGCTCTACGACATCCTGGCACGGCTACGCCAAATCATGGGCGAACGTCTGCTTTCCGATCCCAATACGCTCGACGACTGCCCCATGCAAGTGGTCTACTTCTTCTTTGAACCGGGCGAGCTACGGCACGACGGTAGCGTCTGACCCGGGCAACGCCCCAACTTGCAACCGATACGGTAATCCCCTGGTGTGCAGGAACCGACGAACGATCACACCTCCAGTTCGTGTCAACCCAACCATCCCGCTCCCAGAGCCACTTTCACAAAGTCTCAGCGCAAACTCGAGGCAGAGGATGCCATCTCGTACAAGGGCGCGAACTGGAAGGACGTCGCCGGCCTTGAGATCCGCGTCAAGCCAATGGCCGTGGATGGCGAGACCTATGTCGTCTGCTACAACCCGAAGGAGGCAGAGCACGACCGCAAGCGCCGCCAGGAGATCGTCTCCCGGCTAAGGCAGCGCCTGACCGAGAACCCTTCGGGCTCCTCGCTTCTGCGCAACACGTCGTTCCGCGGCTACGTCCGGCTGAAGGGCGCCGCCGTGGAGATCGACGAGGCCAAGATCCAGGCGTCCGAGCACTACGACGGGAAGTATGTGCTGCGCTCCAACGCAAACCTCAGCCATGAGGACATGGCGCGGGCCTACCGCCAGCTCTACCAGATCGAGCGGGCATTTCGGGACCTCAAGGGCCCCTTGGAACTACTACCGATCCGCCACTTCACCGACCGGCGGATCCGCGGCCATGTGATGGTCTGCTTCCTCGCCTACGCGCTAGAGATGGCTCTACGCCAAGCTCTTACCGGCGAGAAGGGCGCCGTCCTGCCCGAAGGAGACTACCACGAGATCATGCAAGACCTAGCCAAGACGACGGTGGCGACCATCGCCGGCGAACATCGCGTCTACAAGGTGCGATCGCCCCTGGCCGGAAGAGCACACGAGGCCTACGCTGCGCTCGGGATGCGGCCGCCGAACAAGGTTCTGGAGGCGCCGGATGACGACCCCAAGGCCTCACGACAGGGCGAGGTGTAATGGCCAACAAACCTTAAGAGGCCCCTCTATGCCGCTCGCAGAGCGGACTTTGCGCCGGAGGCTGTCAAACTCCAGTCTGATATCAA
>JAJZQK010000220.1 GCA_021847625.1 Chloroflexota bacterium | reverse complement strand
AGCTTGGCGTGAGGCTGGGCGAGGAGAGCCCTGTAGACGTCCAGCCCGTCGATTCCGGCGGCCAACGCCTCGCCGGGCTCGTGCTTGGCGATGTGGGGGGGCAACCGCCGCATCTCCTCCTCGGTCAGGTAGGGGAGGTTGGCGCAGATGAGGTCGACGTGGTGGACCAGGGGCGCCAGCAGGTCGCCGTGTAGGAAGACCACCTGGTCGGTGACTCCGTGCTGATGGGCGTTGCGCTTGGCCACGCGCAGGGCGTCGGCCGATATGTCGACGGCGTAGACCGTCGTCCCCGGTAGATGCACGGCCAGGCTGACGGCGATGGCGCCGCTGCCGGTGCCGACGTCCACGATGGTGGGCGGGGAACCAGCCCTGGCGACGAAGGCCCGGGACCAGGCGAGGGCCTCCTCCACTAGCGTTTCGGTCTCGGGACGGGGGATGAGCACGTTGCCGTCGACGTAGAGGTCGAGGCCGTAGAACTCACGGTGGCCGGTGATGTAGGCCACGGGCTCGTGCTGCAGAGCACGAGCGAGCACCTCCTGCCAGCGCCTCAACGCCTCCTGGCCGAGAGGCTGGTCCATCCGGGCGTAGAGGCGCGCCCGGTCAAGGTCGAGGGCGTGGGCGAGCAGCACCTCGGCCACCAGCCGCGGCTCGTCTATCCCCCCTTGATGCAGAAGAGCGGCCCCCTCGGAAAGGGCCGCTCGGATCGTCATATGTGCCATAAGATTGATCGAATTAGGAGGCGAGCCCCACGGCCTGCAACTGCTTGGAGCGACTCTGGGTGGCGAGTGCCTCCATCATGTCGTCGATGTCGCCGTCGAGGATGGCCTCCAGCCGATGCGCCGTAAAGCCGATGCGGTGGTCGGTGACGCGGTCCTGCGGGAAGTTGTAAGTGCGAATCTTCTCGCTGCGGTCACCCGCGCCCACCTGCAGGCGGCGGGCCTCGTCGATGGCAGCGTTTCGTTTGCTGGCCTCTTGCTCGTAGAGCCGGGCCCGCAGCACGGAGAGAGCCTTGATCTTGTTCTTCAGCTGCGAACGCTCGTCCTGGCAGGTTATGACCATGCCGGTCGGGATGTAGGTGACGCGCACGGCCGTGGCCACCTTGTTTACGTTCTGGCCCCCCGCGCCGCTGGAGCAGAAGGTGTCGATCTTCAGATCGTCAGGGTTGATCTGGACGTCGACCTCTTCCACCTCCGGCAGCACTGCCACGGTCGCCGTCGAGGTGTGGATGCGCCCCCCGGCTTCGGTCACGGGAACGCGCTGCACGCGGTGCACGCCGCTCTCGTAACGCAGCCGCGAGTAGGCACCCCTACCCTTGACCTGGAAGATTATCTCCTTGAAGCCGTCGAGGCCGGTGATGTTGGCGTCGATCACCTCGGTCTTCCAGCCCTTGCGTTCGGCGTAGCGAGCGTACATGCGGTAGAGGTCGGCAGCGAACAGAGCTGCCTCATCGCCACCGGCGGCGGAGCGAATCTCCACGATGCAGTTGCGCTCTTCGTCGGGGTCGGCCGGCAGGAGGGCAAACTTGATCTCCTCCAGCAGATGCTCCTGCTGCTCCTCCAGCGAGGACACTTCTTCCTCGGCCAGCTGTCGCAGCTCGGGGTCGGTCTCGCCGTCGTCCAGCAGCTCTTTTGCCTGCTCGAGGTTCTTCGCCACCTCTTTGTATTCACGGAACTTCTGAACCGTCCCTTGCAGGGAGGACTGCTCGCGGGCGTAGTTCTGCAGAGCCTCGACGTCGGTTGCCACTTCCGGCTGACCCATCAGGCGGTTCAGTTCCTCATATCGCCTTTCGATCGAAGTCAGGGTATCTATGATCATCATTGCACATCACCTTCTCAGCAGGCGAGATCCCTCACTCCGTCGTGGCGGGCACGCTATCTGATCCCCGACGCGCCCGCCACGTAACAACAATAAGGGATCTCGTCGCCCCCAATTATAGCATATGCGCCGCGCCCTTGACACGCGCCGACAGTTTGCTCGACTGTCAGGCATGGCCCCGCGCAGACGGATGTGCGGCTGTTTGCCGCGCGGGGAGCGCCTGGATTCAGGTAGACGAAAGCCTCCACGGGGAGTGGAGGCTTTCGTCGCGACCGGTATGTGGCGAAGCAGGCTGGGCTAGGCGGCCTGCCGACCGCGCGTGCGGTCGGGCTCCACGGCCACTTTCACCCAGCCCGGTTCGCGCCTGTCGAACCGCTTGTAGGCTTCGATAACGTCGTCGAAGGCGAGTTCCTCGGTCAGGATCATGGTCGGGTCGATCTCCCCTGCCTCGACGAGGTCGACCAGCTGAGGTACGTAGTGGCGATGGGGGCAGTTGCCCGAGTTGATCTTCAGGTTCTTGTTCATCGCCATGCCGATCGGGAAGCGGCGCACCTGCTCTGGATAGACGCCGATGATCGCGAGCGTGCCGGCTTTGGCTATGCACTCCACCTCCCACTGGAGGGCCAGGCTGGGGGCGTCGCCTGGGTGCCAGTTGGGGCCCTGCGGGTTCTGCTGCGGAGCTACCTGCTGCTGCTCTTCCTGGAAGGCCTTCTGCATCTTGCGGATGTGCTCGGCCGCCGGGCCGGAGTGCGGGGTCACGGCGTCCACGCCGACCGCGTCGATGACCCGGTCGACGCCGATGTTGCCGGTGAGCTCGCGGATGGCCTCGATGGGGTCGTCCTTGTTGAAGTCGATGACCTCCGCTCCCAATTGCCGGGCCATATCCAGCCGTGAGGGGATGGTGTCGACGGCGAACACGCGGCCGGCGCCCATCAGGAACGCGCTGGCGATGGCGAAGAGGCCGACCGGCCCGCAGCCGAAGACGGCGACCGTGCGGCCGGGCTCGATATCGGCGATGTCGGCGCCGAAGTAGCCCGTCGGGAATACGTCGCTCAGCAGGATCGCCTGCTCGTCCGGCACGGAATCCGGCAACTTGACCAGGCCGACGGGAGCGAAGGGCACGCGGGCGTACTGCGCCTGTAGGCCGTTGAACGGCCCGGTGGACTTGGGCCCGCCGAAGTAGGCCGTCCCGGCCAGGGGGCCGTTCGGGTTGGCGTTGTCGCACTGGGAGTAGTAACCCGCCCGGCAGTAGGAGCAATAACCGCAGGCGATCGTGGACGGGATCACCACCCGGTCGCCTTTCTGCAGGTTGCGGACGGCGGACCCCACTTCCTCGACGATGCCGACGCCCTCGTGTCCCATTATCGTGCCGGGGACCATACCCGGCATCGTGCCCCTGATCATGTGTAGGTCGGTGCCACAGACGGCGCTCGTGGTGATGCGCACTATGGCGTCCTGCGGCTGTTCTAGCTTCGGCTCGGGGACATCCTCCAAGCGAATGTCGCCTATTCCGTGAAAGACTACTGCTCTCACGTCAACCTCCTGTTTGGTACTTTCTCTGCGATGCATCTGCGAGAATCACGGACGGTGGTGGAGCGGCCCGACGGGTCGTCTTTCTCCCTGGCAGCTGGACGCCCTACCCCGCCAATCTGTGAGCCATCCGTGGCAACAGACAACGCACAGCGGCACCTTCCGTGCCACGAATGCCGTGTCGGTCCCCGTGGAGGGGCAAATGCCCGTCGGGTCGGCCCGGCGTGACGCGGCCGAGGGTTGGCAGGCCTCCGAACGTCCGCCGGCACGAGCGGCGAGTCTGCTGCTTGACGGTGCAAGATGGCCGGATGTATACTTTCAATTGAGTGTCACCCGGCGCCGTGGGGATGTTGCGTCCCGGAAGACCCTTTCCCCGCCGATAGTGTCCGGGTGCAGCATTTGTCTGGCCCCTTTCGCCGGGGCCACTTCCAGTGCCGGCAATTGCATGGCATAGGCGATCTGACGAGGGAGGATCCCCGCCTCGCGGCGAGCCGCTCGACGGCGGTGCGGGTCCTGGCCGGCAAGGGAAGGAAAGGTAGGTGGTTTGAGTGGATGCTGACCCTAGTAAGCGACGCAGCAGCTACGAAAAGAATATCGTAATCCTGGGTGCGAGGTCGGCATCGGTTCGAACCACCGCGGCGGTGTAGGCGATTGCCGTCCCCCCAAACGTAAGTAATCCTCATTTTCCCATTCTCGTCAACGCGATGGCCTCGGCAGGGCTCGCGGGCCGGTAGCCCCGGTCTGGGCTCTCCCGTGTCCGCTGCACCTCTCGGGGAACCTCCGGTCGCACCTCGCCCAGCGGCGCCGCAGATAGGCTAGGTCTGCCGCGCACCAATTCATCCTGCTGGAGGAGGTGACCTATGGTCTTCTTGAGCCACATCCTGAATCTCCCGGTGATCGACGTCAACGGTCGACGGGTAGGCCAACTTAGCGACCTCGTCGTCGTACCGGGCGATACCTTTCCCACCATTTCGGCGATAGTCGTGGCCACCGGACGGGGGCGTCTGCCCCTGCACGCGGGCGGCGTCGTCGTCCCCGGGGGCGAAGTCAAGGAGCTCGACCGGCCGGCGATACGGCTGAGCGTGTCCGCGGACGAGATGTCGCCGTATGAGCCCAAGGAGCACGAGCTACGAGTAGCGCGGGACCTACTCGACAAGCAGATAGTCGACACGCGGGGCCGGCGCATCGTGAAGGTCAACGACGTCAAGTTGGGCGAGATTGCCGGCCAATGGCGGCTCATGGGCGTGGACATCGGCCTGCGTGCCTTCCTCCGGCGGCTTGGTGCCGAGCAGACGGCCGACATCATCGGCCGCCTCTTGCCGATTAGGCTTGACGAACGCCTGGTGACGTGGAACTACATCGAGCCGCTGGCCGCGGAGCTGGACAATGTGCGGCTGAGGGTGTCGCATACCCAGCTTTCCGAACTGCACCCCGCCGACATCGCGGACATCATCGAGCAGATGGCGCCCGGGGAGGGCACCGCCGTCCTCGAAAGCCTGGACAGGCGAGTGGCCGCGAAGACCCTAGCCGAGATCGAGCCCGAGCTGCAGGCCAGGTTGCTGGCCGAGCTCGAGAGCGAGCACGCCTCCGACCTCCTGGAGTTGCTGCCCCCCGACGTGGCGGCCGATGTGCTGGCCGAGCTGCCCGAGAAGCGGGCCGAGCGCCTCCTCTCCTTGATGCAGGCGCCGGAAGCGGCGGACGTGAGGGAGCTGCTGCGCTACGACGAGAACACCGCCGGCGGCCGCATGACGACGGATGTGTTCACCCTGCAGCGGCGGATGACGGTAGACCAGACCATCGCCCGCCTGCGCCAGGCGGAGTTCGGCGAGCACGACGTCTACTATCTCTACGTGGTGGACGAAGATAATCACCTGGTCGGCGTGCTCTCGCTGCGGGCCCTGGTGACGGCGCAACCGCAGGCCGTCGTCGAGGACCTGATGCGCCGCGACGTCACCAAGGTCTACGTGGACACGGACCAGGAAGAGGTCGCCCGCATCATCGGCAAGTACAACCTGCTGGCGGTGCCGGTCGTCGACGAGCACGACGTCCTGCAGGGCCTGATCACGGTCGACGACGTCCTGGACGTGCTCAAGGAAGAGGCGGAGGAGGACATCCAGCAGCTCTCCGGTAGCCCCGCTGGCTTCTACGGCACAAGGGTGGCGCCCTGGCAGGAGGCATTGCGTCGGCTGGCCTGGCTCAGCGCGGCGGTGGTGGGGGGAGTGGCCGCGGGCGCCGTCCTGCAGGCCTTCGCCGTGCCTCTGCGGGCGACCCTGCCGGTGCTGTTCTTCTTGCCGTTCATTCTCAACCTCTCGAACGCCCTCGGCGCACAGTCTCTGGCACTGGCGGGGGCGGGCGGCTACGCCGGCTGGACGCAGATCTTCCAGCACGAGGCCATCGTGGGGGGCCTGCTAGGCGTGATCTTCGGCCTGTTGATCGGGGTCGCTTCCTACCTCTGGGTTGGCAGCGCCAGCCTCGGCGTGGGCCTGGGGGGAGGGCTGGCGCTGGCCGTCGTCGCGGCGACGCTCTTGGGCAGCGCGGCCGCCGCGCTGATCGAGCGGACTCGGCTGGACCCTGCGCTCGCTTCCGGGCCGGTCGTCGACGCCGTGATCAGTGTCGTGGCCTTGACCTTGTCCTTTGGGCTGGTTGCGGCCGTGCACGTGGCCTAACGTTCGTTCTCGCCGTCCCGGCTCGGGTGCCTGCCACGGCTTCCCTTGTGGGAGAGGGAAGGCACGCTCGTCCATATGAGCTGGCAGACCAGGCGGAAATACTACAATAGAGAGGAGGAGAGGTGGTGAAGCCAAGTATGAGCAGGCTGATGCCGATTCTAGCCGTCATGGGCCCTGGCATCATCGCCGCCGCGGCGGGCAACG
>JAJZQK010000219.1 GCA_021847625.1 Chloroflexota bacterium | reverse complement strand
AAGCGGGGATCCAACGTTATCTGTAGGGGCGAACGGCGTTCGCCCTCCGGCCGCGCACTGGCTGGATTCCCGCTTCCGCGGGAATGACGGAACCGGCCGGCCGTGCAGCAAGCATAACGCCGGACTATTTAGATCGTTGAGATGTGTGCGCGTTTGTGTTCCCGGCTAGCGCCGACTGTCCTGCGCCAAGGCCGGACTGTCTCCGACAATTAGGCAGATCAGGTCGGAAATCGACGAGACAACCACCACCGGCACGCCCAGTCGCGCGGAGATAACGTCGGCGCTCGCGCCATCGAGCGTGCGGCTGCCGTCGGCGTCGAACATGTTCCTCGGTAGGACCAAGGCGGAACCAAGCGATTTGTCCGCCAGCTGACCCACAACGTCGGTAGCCGTCAATAGGCCCGACGTTGTTACATTCCCCCCAAAGAACCGGTTCTTGATCGGGTACAAGTGGATCTCGCTCACCGTCTCCGTCCGCAGATGGTCGATCATTGGCCGCAGCAGTGCTTGGATGGCTTCGCCGCACGCTATGGTGAAATGGGCACGGGCCCCCGGTGCGCACCCCAATCGCCGTCTGGCCCGCTGCCATTCCGAAAGCAGGACACGTGCCATTCCGACGCCGTTCTCGTACTGGGGGTAGCCATCGTAGCGCGCGGCCGATGGCAGCGGCATGCCGGTGCGAACGTAGAACTCGTCCGCCAGATGGACGAAAGTCCGGCCGAGCGTCCGCCGAAATCTCTGCTGCCAAGGTTTCACTTGGTCAATCACCGATCGCATCTCATCTGTAGTAAACGAGCGAACCTCCTGCCGGTTCCCAAAACCGGTGAGGCCCACGGGCACGATAGCCATGGACTCGACGCAGTCTGAGGGGGCCGCCAGGTCGGAGATGGTCCGCTCCAAGTGCTGGCCGTCGTTCAGGCCTGGACAGAGTACCACCTGTGCGTGCACGGAGATATGCGCGTGCGCCAACCGCCTGAGCTGGGCCAGAATGTCCGGGGCCTTGGGATTGCCGAGTAGGCGTCGCCGCACGTCATTATCGGTGGCGTGGATTGAGACATAGAGGGGGCTGAGCCGTTGGGCGACAATCCGCGCCCAGTCCGGCTCGGAGAGATTCGTTAGCGTTACATAACTGCCAAACAGGAAGGAATAGCGGTAATCGTCGTCCCTAACGGAGAGGCTAGGGCGCAGGCCCGGGGGCAGCCTGTCCACGAAGCAGAACAGACAGCGATTGCGGCAGCGACGGACGCCGTCGAAGGTGGCCTCGGCGAAGTCAAGGCCCAGGTCTTCGCCCTCGGACTTCTCCGCCGTGAACGAGATGCGGTCCTCGCCGTGCAACGCGTCCACGCGCACGACATCCTCGGCCGTGTAGAAACGGTAGTCTATCTGGTCATTGAGTGGCCTTCCGTTCACGGAAAGCAATCTATCACCCGGCTGCATCCCCTCGTGGGCGCAGATGCTGTCTGGCCGCACGGCCGTTACGAGTGCCCCTTTGCCCGTCCTCACGACAACTCCTGCAACCACCCGGTCACCCGTCCGATCACCCAGTCCGGCGTCGACGCCCCAGCTGTGACGCCGACGACGCGTACGCCCGTGAACCAATCCCGCTGGAGGGCGTCCACGTCCTCGACCTGGTGCACGGGCGTCCCCGTGCGAGCACAGACCTCGCTGAGGCGACCGGTGTTGGCGCTATCCCTGCCGCCAATCACGACTATAACGTCTACCTCACGCGCGAGCTCCTCTGCTGCCTGCTGGCGGTCCACGCTTGCATAGCAGATTGTGTTCACGACCCGCAGCTCGGCCAATTCCACGAGCCACCTGGCCGTCACCGCCTCCGTCAGCTTCCGGAGGTTGTCGACGTTCTGGGTCGTCTGCGAGACGATGCCAACCTTCCGCCCCGGGCACTCGGCGGGCAACGCGCCCTCGTCGGCCATGACCCGGGCCCCCGTCCCCGCCCAGCCCAGAATACCCTTGACCTCGCGATGGGCAGGGTCGCCGAAGATTAGTACCGCGAAGCCCTGCTGGGCCAACTCGCGGGCAGCCAGCTGCGCCTTGCGGACAAACGGGCACGTTCCGTCTATGACCTTAAGGCCGTGTCGCGCGGCGATTTCCGCCGTCTCGGGGGGAGCGCCGTGGGCGCTGATCGCCACCACAGGCGTGTCTACCTCTTCCAGGCTATTGACCGCCCGTACACCGAGCTCACGCAGCCTGGCCGCAACCTGCCGGTTATGGACGAGCTGACCCAGGGTTGTCATCTGGCCATGCTCACTCGCTGCCTTCTCTATGAGATCCTCGGCGCGGCGCACGCCAAAGCAGAAGCCCATGTGCTCCGCCAGTCTTACTTCCACGCCCGGTCGCCCCCAAATTGATGAAGTTCACTTTCCACGCCTGCCAACCCCGTCCCAGGCTGCCGATACTGCGGAGGAAGCAGCTCGGCGATCTTAGCCATCACGTGCTCGGTGTGGCGCGCCAGCGATTCACGCGGACCGCCCGCCCGCTGCTGTTCGAGGCGGAACGGCTGACCGATCCGCACCATAAGACGTGGACGGAGAGACTGGCGTGGCCACTTCAGGACCTGCTCGCTCCCCGCGATGCCCACCGGAACAATAGGAACGTCCGCCTTCAAAGCGACGAGTGCCGCCCCGGGGTGTCCGGCCGCTAGCACGCCGTCATCGCTGCGCGTGCCCTCCGGGAAGATCCCCACCACCTGCCCTGCTTGCAGCAGAGAGAGGGTAGTCCGCAGCGCCTGCCGATCAGCCTCCCCGCGCCGGACCGGGTAGGCTCCGTAGCCACTTACAATCAACGCCAGTGCCGGCACGTGAAAGAGCTCTTCCTTGGCCATGAAGTATATGCAGCGTGGGAACACCGCTCCCAGCAGAGGAGGGTCGATGAGGCTAAGATGGTTGGAGACCACCAATAGCGGGCCTTCCCGGGGGACGTTCTCCCTCCCGATCACCGCCCGGTCGGTCACTAAGCTGGACGCGATGTCCATGGCTTTCGAGGCTAGGTCATAGAACCACATCGCTCTTCTTGTCCCCCAAGTGGCAGGCAAGGGCCTCCACCAGGTCCGCTTCTTCGGCTATGGTAAGGTGGTCGGTCTGGATCACGTGGGCCTCGGGGGCCGCGCGCAGGGGAGCCATGGCGCGATGAGAGTCCAGCTCATCTCTCTTGCGGACTTCCGCCTGCACCTCGCAGACGGTGACGGCGTAACCCCGAGCGAGGAGTTCGCGATAGCGCCTCTCCGCCCTCGTCGCCAGCGAGGCGTTGAGGAAGATCTTGAGATCGGCCTCGGGGACCACCACCGTGCCGATATCTCGGCCCACCATCACTACCCGGCCGCGATAGGCTATATCCCGCTGGACGGACAAGAGAGCGCGACGCAGCCCCGGATGAGCCGAAACGACGGAGACGTTGTGATCGACGGCGGGCTCCCTGATCTGCCAAGTGATGTCCTCGCCGTTGGCGATGACCGTGTATTGCCGGCCGTCGGCGACCGTCGGCGGCAGGACATCGATGGTCGAACGTTCGGAGAGGGCGACGACGGCCCCTTCATCCGCGGGGTCGATATGCTCTCGCAGTGCCAGGAGCGTCACCGCTCTGTAGAGGACACCGGTGTCGAAGTACATATGGCCGAGCCGCCGGGCGAGCTCCATACCGAGTGTGCTCTTGCCCGAGCCGGCCGGCCCATCGATGGCGATTACCGACGCTTTCTTCATCCTTCCTTGTGTTGCAGGGCGGCTACTTCGGCTGGCGACAACTCCCGCCATTTCCCTGTCGGCAGGTCTCCCAAGGCAACGGGGCCAACGCGCACCCTTCTGAGCCGAATCACGGGGTGCCCGACCGCCGCGCACATCAGGCGAACCTGCCGCTTCCGACCCTCGTGCAGAGTCACGCGCAGCCAGGTCTCTCCGGCCAACTCGGCGATGATGCCGACGTCGGCCAGTGCCGTCAGCCTGCCTTCTATCTCAACACCCCTGCGAAGAAGAGCGATGTCTTCTCTGTCGGGGAGGCCGCGCACCAGGGCATGGTACTCTTTTTCTAGTTCGTGCTTCGGATGCGTGACCCGGTAGGCGAACTCGCCGTCGTTGGTGATAAGGAGGAGACCCTCAGTATCCGCATCCAATCTGCCGACGGGATACAGACGCCCGCGCTTCGGCACCAGGTCGAGGACAGTCGGGCGCCCGTGCGTGTCCGACGTCGTGCTAACATAGCCGGCAGGCTTGTTCAGCGCGAAGTATACCATATTCTGCGCGGGTCCTACCTCCCGCCCATCAACCGTCACGCGGTCGACGCCGGGCCTGACCTTGGTACCCAGGGTAGTGACGACGGCGCCGTTGACGGCTACCCTGCCCTGGCGGATCAGGTCTTCGGCAGCCCGGCGGGAGGACACGCCCGCCTGCGCGAGCGCCTTCTGCAGGCGAACCTCGTCATCTTGCATATAGAGGGAGTTCGGCCAGCAGACGTTGGCCGAGGTAGAACCCGGCAAACCCCAGGCGGTCTTCCGCCTTCTGGTCTGCCGACGCCTGCTGATCAAGCCAAACGCTGGACCTCACGAACGGCAGTTGCCAACGGGGGAGGCACGCCTCGCCGGCCGTCCTAGGGGCCAGGCTCCTGGGCTTGCCGTCGCGCCCGGGGACCGTGTTCAGGGCGTTCTGTGGCAGATCAAGCGATCGCCAGCCATAGGTCGAGAAGAAGTAGTCCAGCAGGGGGATGCTGTCGCCGATCCGGTCCCGGCTGCGCATCACCGCGATGAACACCTGCCTGTTGTTCCTGGTGGCCGACGCTACCAGCGTTTGCAGGGCGTTCTCGGTATAGCCGGTCTTCACTCCATCGGCGCCCGGGTAGCGTGCCAACAGTTGGTTCCCGTTGTACATCTGGTAGGTTTGCTGACCGGTGACCGTGTATTCGCGCGTCGAAACGATCGTGGCGAGCGCGGGGATGCTCATTCCATAGCGGGCGAGCGCCGCCAGATCGTAGGCGCTGGAGTAGTGGTTGGGATCGTCCAGTCCGTGGGGATTGGCAAAATGCGTGTCCTCCAGGCCCAGGTCGCGGACTTTGGCGTTCATCATCTCCACGAACCGTTCCTCGCTGCCGCCGACATACCGCGCTATGGCGATGGCCGCGTCGTTGCCGGAAGGCAGCATCAGCCCATATAGGAGTTGGCGCAGAGTTAGCGATTCACCAGGGACAAGGCCCATGACCGAGCTGTCAACTAGTTTCCGGCTGTCGACGTCGATCTGCACCTTGTCGTCGAGCCGACCGTTCTCGAGGGCCACGATGGCCGTGACAATCTTCGTGGTGCTCGCCGGCGCCAGGCGCTTGTGAGCGTCTCTGCCTGCCACGAGCATCCCTGTACTGCCGTCGACGATGGCCCAGGCCTCGGCGCCAACCACGGGCGGCTGGGAGTCCCTAATCGACGTTATCTGCGAGGGGTACAGGGGAAGGTCACTCTCATCATCGCCCGCGATGTACGGAGGGCCAAAGCCGAGGCTACAGACGCCGACGACCAAGACCAGCGCAAGTAGGAGCCTATGCATGGGGGCCGACCTCCCTTCCGGGCCCGGGCGCCCAAGATAGGCCATGCCCTTCGGGCCCACGGTTGCCTAGGCAGCCTGCGCCGAACTATAGCGCCAAGGTGGCAGTCTGTCAACGCGGGTGTAAAAAGCAACTAGAGATATTGTAAAACAAGGGCGCTCACTCTTCAAGAAACGGTAGGTCCGCCCCCACGGCGAGGTGCTGGCACCCGCCAAGAGCAAGCGCCGGGTCACCTCGGCGAGGCCGACGGCGGGCAGCGGATTGAGCGCCGTTTCGCTCTATTCCTTAGTAGGCAATGGCTCTGGCTACGAGCTTGCCAGCTTCGCGCTCAGGCCGCGCATTTTCCTTGACACCCTCTGGGTCGTATGTTAGACTGCCGACTTGGTGGTGTCTCTTGGCGGGTATCACGTCCGCGAGGCACAAACCGTTACGGAAGGTGTGACTATGTGGACGCCAATCAAGACTGCTCAGGGGCTCTTCGTGGCCGAGGCCTGGCAAGACCTGATGGAGGGCTCGGGCCTGCCCTGTGAGCTGCACCGCAAAGATAACGGGCCTTTGGATGCTGCAGACGGGGAGTATGAAGTATTAGTACCAAGTGACCGTGTTCACGTGGTCAGACTCATTACGGGCCTCGCGGGGCTGCAGGGACGCAGGCAGTAATCAAGGGACTGCACCGTCCAGGAG
>JAJZQK010000218.1 GCA_021847625.1 Chloroflexota bacterium | reverse complement strand
GTGAAGACCATACCACACACGTGCGCGGACGCGCTGCAACTGGAGGAGCGGTTCCCGGCGGAGGTGCGGAACGGCCTGCGGGAGAAGGGCCACCCGGTCGTCGTCGTGCCGGACTGGTCGGCGATGGGCAGCGAGGTGATGATCGAGGTCGACCCGGAGAGCCGAGCCCTCCAGGGGGGTGCCGACCCGCGGCGGGACGCCTACGCCATGGGCTGGTAGGGCCCTCGGCCCCGCCCTTCCCCTGGTCCGACTCCTGCTCACCCTGCCGGTGATGCTTTCGGACCGGTCTACAAGGGTGACGGCTTGCCGTCAGCCGCCGGGAAGGGGAGGTGCCCGATGCTTGGGCGACTACGCAGGTCCGCTTCGTCCGCGCCGGAGTTCCAGACGGGGCTCGATTGGCTGAACACCGACCGCCCCCTGCGTCTGAGCGACCTCCGGGGCAAGATCGTGCTGCTCGACTTCTGGACCTACGGCTGAATCAACTGCATGCATATGCTGCCGCAGTTGCGGCGGTTGGAGGAGCGCTATCCAGACGTCCTGGTCGTCGTGGGCGTGCACTCTGGCAAGTTCCACGCCGAACGGCTCACCGCCAATATCCGTCAGGCGGTGTTGCGTCTGGAGATCGAGCACCCGGTCGTCAACGATCGCTACTTCCGCATTTGGCGGGCGTACGGGGTGAGCGCCTGGCCGACGGTGGCTCTGATCGACCCCGCGGGCAACTACGCGGGCTCGCACCCGGGTGAGATCACCGCCGAGGCGCTCGACCCGGTGATTAGGAAGATGGTGGACAACTTCAGCGCCAACGGCCGTTCGGATCGGCGTCCTCTGCACTGGCGCCTGGAGAAGGAATCGGCGCGCGAGCACTTCCTCTCCTTTCCCGGCAAGGTTCACGCCTCTTCCGGTGACGACCGGCTGTTCGTTTCCGACACCGGCCAAAATCGCGTGCTGGCGGTGAGGCTAACGGACGACGGCCGACGGGGCAGGGTCGAGCAGGTGGCGGGCAGCGCCGAGCCAGGTCTGCGGGACGGCGCTCTGGCCGAGGCGAGGTTCAACCATCCCCAGGGCCTGGCGTTCGCCGGCGGCACGCTCTACGTTGCTGACACTGAGAACCACGCCATCCGGGCCGTCGACCTGGCCGGCGGGACCGTCCGCACGTTGGCGGGCACCGGTCAGCAGGCGCGGGGACTTCAGAGCGGTTCGAGCCGGCAGGGGGTGGCGCTGAGTTCGCCCTGGGACGTCCTCGTGCGCGGCGATACGCTGTACATAGCGATGGCCGGTATACACCAGCTGTGGACGCTTTCGTTGGCGACCGGCGAGGTGGGCCCGTTCGCCGGCAGCGGCCTGGAGGACCTGCAGGATGGGCCGGCTGGTCGCGCCGCCCTCGCGCAGCCAACCGGCCTGACCGCCGATGAGCAGCGGCTCTACTTCGCCGACAGCGAATCCAGCTCGATCAGGTGGGTCGACCTCGGCCCCGACGGGAGCGTGCACACCATCGTCGGCACGGGCCTGTTCGACTTTGGCGACACCGACGGCGCCGGCAACACCGTGAGCCTGCAACACGCCTACGGGCTTGTCGCCCACGAGGGGCGGCTGTACGTCGCGGATACCTACAACAACAAGATCAAGGTCGTCGACCCCGCGGCCCGCACCTCGCTGACCCTCTTCGGCGAGGCCACGGCCGGGTTCCGAGATGGCGAATCCCCTCTCTTCTACGAGCCGGAAGGAATCACAGTCAAGGACGGGCGCCTGTACGTGGCCGACACGAACAATCACTGCATCCGGGTTGTGGACCTCCGAAGCGGCCTAGTAAGCACCCTGACGCTCGGGGAAGACGACACGCAGGCGTAGTGTTGGCTTGGCGACGGAAAGGCATTGCTTCGTGCTACAGAGAGGGCCAGGGCAATAGGGCCGGCTCGACGCCGGCCAGGGCGGCAGGCCACAAGGGCCTGCCCTACGCGTATTGCCTCGCACGATGATCAACCTGTAGGGCAGGGGCTTGTCCCCTGCCGCCCCGCGCCCCGTAGGGCGCCCGGGTGCAGGTGCGGCACGTCCGTTTGTTTGTTCAACAATAGGGACCATATGTGCAGGACGCCCGCCCGCCGCTGAAGCAGCGGGCTAATCCAACAAAGCCCCCTGGAAGGGGGCTCCAGACGAGCTTCCAACACGTGGTAGTTCTGCCTGCTGGCAAGCGGCCCGTCTCAGCCCGCCTTGGCGGGCTTTGTTGACTGAGCGCGGTCGCTTTAGCCCCGCGCGGTTTCTACTTGCTCGCCGGCAGGTCAACTGGCGGCAGCAGCAGGCGCGAGTCGACTTCCTGGCTGTCCGCGCCGAGCAGGGGCAGGCGCTTGCCATCCACCTCCGCGTACAGCCCAACTTCGAGCGGGTAGGCGGCAGGTGCCAGGTCGGCTGGCAAGGGAATCGTGTGGCCGTCCGCCACGATCTCTCCCTCGACCCAGGTCGTCAGCGGCCGTCCGCCGCCCACGGGTTCGGCGTCGGATTGAGCAACGAGTGACCCTTGCGGGCTGAGGACGTGGACGAATACCTTGTATCGCTGGTCGCTTTCGCTACGGCAACGCCAGTAGAGGGTTACCTCCAGGCTGACACCGGCCGCGGGGTCCGGGGCGAGATCGTAGCCAAGCAGCTCGGCGGTATTGCCGAAGTTGGCTGGCACTGAGAGCGGCGTCTGCATCGCCGGGGTGGTGAAGACGCGGTCCAGACCGAGAACCCTTATCTGGCCGATGTCTTGGGGCCTGGTGAGCGCCCCCGTCTGCCGGTTCTTGGCGGTGAGCGTTAGCCTGTAAACCCCGCCTTCGGCCCTGGGATCGACGAATACCTTGCGCGGGTCGCACACCAGTTCGCCTGCCTGCCAGCGACTGGTCGGGTATTGGCTGAGGGCGGTAAGGTCTGTCCCGCTCCCAACCTCCCGGCCGTCTTCCCCGAGCACGTGGAGGGTGACCTCGTAGTCTTCCTTGACGTCCGCGAGGGCCTGCCAGTAGAGGGTGAGGCTGAGGCTCTCGCCGGGGGACACTTCGTCGCCTGCAGGGAATGCTAGCCCTAGAAGGGACAAGCGACCGTCTATGTGCATGTCCACGCGGTCGTTCAGAGTCGGCACCTGCTGGGCTTGGCGCTGCGGCGTTACCTGCAAGGTCTCGGGCAGGAGGACCGTTCGGTCGGGTCGGTTGCCGACGGTTTCGACTACGCGCTCGCCGTCCGGCCCGATGAGGCCGACGAGCAGCCGGTAGGTCCCGGGGGCCGTGCCCGGGGGGAGCGGGAGGCGATGCCGCAGCACGAGCGATTCGCCGGCCTGCCAATCCACTGGCGGATAGGCCAGCCCGCTGGCGCCGACCAGGGGCGAGTCATCGGCGTCGAGTAGATGGACGAAGACGGTTATCTTGTCGCCCGCGTCGCGCCAGGAGGAACGGACGTCGCCAATCTGCCAGCGCGTCACCAGGTCGATCTCCTCGCCAGAGACCACGCTGGCCGGGAGGGTGTAGCCGCCGAGGGTCAGCGCGTTGCCGAAGCTCGCCAGCGGTGGGGTCGACGGCCCGGTAGCCAACTTACCTGCCGTCAGCACGACGAAGGGGGGCGCGCCCGTGGGCGAGGCCGGAGGAGTCTCCACGCTGAGGCCATCCTGGCCGTAAATCTGTCGCAGCTGCTCGGCGGCCCAGGAGTCGGCGTCGGCCAGCAGGTAGGTCGCGCCGTCCGGACGCAGCGGCAGGGCGCTGTCCTCGTCCAGCCAGCGTGAGCCGAGCCGGGTGGCGCCCATATCGTCGCGGTCGCGCCCGGCCAGCCGCGGCCAGAGGTAGAAGAGCATGGCCGTGCGGTCCTGCCAGAAGCGCGTCGTCAGGAAGTAATCGTGCTTGCCGGCGGCGCTCGCCTGCCAGGCTGGAGAACTTGTCAGGTAGCGCCCCGCCGCGGCCAGGGGGCCGTCGAAGGCAAGGAACGCCTGCGCGCTATTCAGCCAGACCCCGAAGTACAGGATGGACGAGTAGGTGGCGGAAAGGACAGCCATGGCTCCGGCGAAGGCGAGAAAGGTGCCGTATCCTCGTCGTTTGGCGAGGAAGGGGGCGAGACGCCGTGAATGGGCCAAGAGAGAGGTTCCGAGCCAGACCAGCCCCAGGGCGGCGATGATGCACAGCGCGGGCAAGGCGCCGATGGCCCGCAGGTAGTGCGGAGCGTCGGCCGCCAGTAGTGTCGGCACGAGCATCGCCCCGGCCCAGAGGATAAGGAAGCGGGCCTCCGGTCGCCGCCAGCGGACCAGGCAGAGGACGCTGCCGACCAGGAACCCCACGCCGAAGACCGGGTCGAAGACGGGCAGGCCGCCCAGGTTGTGGCGCCAGTTCTGGTCGCCCGCCACGAAGAACATGCCGGCGACGTGCAGGACGTTCTGGAGGTAGCCAGCAATGCCGCTGGCTTGGCTCTCGGGCGCCAGGGCGACTTCGCCCATCCGGCCCATGAACCCTTCGGGGTTGGCCCAGTAGAATATCCCCAGGGGCCAGAAGACAACCGCCGCCGCGGCGACGTAAACGGCCAGGTTCGCCCAGATTGGCTTCAGCGATTGGCGGTCAAAGACGACCTGCGCCAGGAGAAAGACGAGCAGGACGACAGGTACCATCCTGCCGGCGATGTAAGTGTAGAGAACGGCCCCGAGGAACACCCCGGCCAGGACGAACAGCGCCAACCTCGACCAGCGCTCGGTTCGTCGCAGCGCGGCCCAAAGGAAAAGCACCGCCAGCGTCTCGAAGAAGGGGAGGGTGATGGCTCGGAAGACCGTGCGGCTGATCGACAGATGCCAGTAGGAAGCGGCCAGCCCGAGCGAGGCGAGCAGGGCGACCCGGCGGTCGAACATAAGTCGTGTCGCTAAGTACAGCGCCGGCACCGTCGCCGTGCCGAAGAGGGCCGAGACGACGCGCAGCGAGGTGACGTCCTGGCCGAACGTCTTGATCGCCTCGGCGAGGAAGTACATGAAGAGCGCCTCGCGCTCGCCGAAGAACAGGGAGCGGTTGCCGTGGATGATGTAGTCGCCGAGGACGCCATTGATGGCCTCGTCGTGGTAGAGGCCGGGCGGTGCCACGTCGAGCTGGATGAGTCGTAGGAAGGCGGCCAGGATGGTGATGGCCGTGACGGCGGCTACCTCCGCGAGAACGGCGCTTCGCCGCTGGGCGTATCCTGTCGTGAGCGCTGGCTGCAGGGTCAAAAGTCCTTCCTTATTGAGTCATGTTGCGGCGATGCCGGGGTACCGGGAGCCGTTGCCTAGCATCCCGCCGCCGCGGGGAGCGGCCCGCCAAGCCCCCTCTCCCTACAAGGGAGAGGGAAGGGACGGGGCGGCAGGGGACAAGCCCCTGCCCTACAGGCTGCAACGGCGCCCTACCTTGGGCACTTAGGGCCGGCCCTGGCGGCAGGCCGCCAGGGCCGGCGGCTGATGGCGGTCGGGACCCCCTGCTTCCCCGGGCGAATTGGTCACTGAGACTTGACGGTCAGTTTGCCCACCACCACGGCCCGGTCGGGGGTCTCGGGATTAGGCGCGAGGCGCTCCATCGTCTTGGCGTCGTACATTCCCACCTTCACGGTGAACTCCCCCTCCCCGAGGGGCGCTGTCAAGGGGATGGCGCGCTCGTCCGGCACCAGCTCGTCGGCCGCCCAGGCTGACGTGGGATAGTTGCCGTTCGCCGGCCAGCCGTCAATCTGGGCCACCAGATTGCCCGCGCCGTCGTAAAGGTGGGCGAAGATGGTGTAATCGCGGTCGAGCTTCTTGGTCGCCTGCCAGACTAGCGAGAGATGAACCGACTTGCCGTCGTCGGCGAGCTTGGCCTGGGCCTGGACCAGGCGGATGGCGGAATTAAGCGTGGCGACCGCCTCACTCGCGGCCGGTTCGCTCACCTGCTGACCTAGTCGCACCGAGCTGAACGAGGCCACTTCCTTGGCACCTGCCTCCACCGGGATGGGCGTGCGCGCCGGGAAGCGCACGTAGACGCCTATGTCGATCCGGTAGGCGCCCCTGGGGATCTCTTCCTTGGCGACGACGGTGCTGGGGATTATGAGCAGGTCGTTCTTGCGCCAGTTCGAGGAGGTCGACAGCTCGGTCTCGCCCGAGACGTCCAGCTGCTGCCCGCTGGGAGCGAAGATGTGGGTGAAGGAGATGTAGAGCCAGAATCGTTGGGCCCAATCCTCCCGAGCTACCTGCCAGACGGTGAGAACGTCGAACTGCTTGCTCGTGTTGTTGTCTAC
>JAJZQK010000217.1 GCA_021847625.1 Chloroflexota bacterium | reverse complement strand
AGCGCCTCCATCTTCGTCTCGACCGCCTCCTCGATGTCGATCCAGGTGTCCGGCGCCAGCGAGCTGGTGAGGAAGACGTCGTGCACGACGAAGGGCTCCAGCCCCTCGTCGAGGAGCTCCATGAACATCCAGCGGTTGCGCGCGTCGGGGAAGATCGAGCACAGCGCCGCCTCGCCCGCCGCCCGATGGTCGGGATGATTGATGTAGTCGCCGCGCATAAAGCGAGAGGTAGGATCGGGACAGAAGACGGCGTCGGGCTTGTGCAACCGGATCTGACGGGAGATATCCCGGCGTAGCTCTAGCGTCGGCTGGAGGGTGCCGTCCTCGTGGTCCAAGAAGACCACCTCTTCCACGCCAAGCACCTTTGCTGCCGCCCGCTGCTCGACTTTCCGCAGCGGCACGAGCCGCTCCGGCGTCAACGCGGGGTCATCCGTGCCCTTGCTGCCGTCGGTGCAAATCACGTAGACGAACGTCGTGCCCCGCCGCGTCCACTTGGCCACCGTCCCCGCCACGCCGAACTCGGCGTCGTCGGGATGAGCCACGATTACCATTGCTCTGTCGAATCTTGGGTCTGCCACTACCGCCGAACCTCCGCACTAGGTGTATGCTATAATGCCTGCAGGGGGTGATGCCACAGTATGCCGCTCAGCCAAAAGAAAGTCGACATTATCGAGAAGCGTCTGTTCCCGGACGAAATTAGCGGTGAGCAACCCACCGCCAAGATCGAGGTGACCCGCCGGGATCTGCGCTTCCTCGTGCAGGCCATTCAATATTACCATGACCACTGCTGTCCGATGGAGGAAGAGGGGGTCGAATGCGCGATGCTGGTCTGGGGCGAGGACGTGCACAGCGGCGCCATCGAGAGCATCTGCAGGCGCACATGCATGCAATGGATAGACGATCTCCTCTCGGAGGAGGTCCTCTCCCAGTTCGAAGCCGGCACCCGGAGCGGGCGCTAGTCTAGCCGCTGGCAAGCTTATGGGCCAGGCGCGTCGGCTCGGGGAGCTTGTAGCCCCGGCCGCAGCGTAGCGTCCAGTCCACGGCCGCCTCCAGGCCAATGCGATGCCCCACCGAGACGTAGATCGGCTTGGTGTTGGGGCGCGTCCGCACGGCGTAGCCCACGACCTCCCCCTTGTCGACGAGGGGGGCTCTGGCGCCCACCTCCGGCCCGAGCCCCTCGTGGCGGCCGGTGAGGATGCTCTTCGCGCAGCCCACCGTCGGGCGGTCGATGAGAACGCCGAGATGGGCGGCGATGCCGAAGCGCCGGGGGTGGGCAATGCCCTGGCCGTCGACGAAGACGATATCCGGCTCCCGGGAGATACCGCCCAGGGCTTCGAGGATGACCGGCGCCTCCCGGAAAGAGAGCAGGCCGGGCACGTAGGGAAACTCCACCGGCCGTTCGCTCACGTTGGACTCGACTATCGCGAGGGCCGGGTAGTCGAGGACCACGACCGCCGCCCTCATCACGTCGCCGCGCAGCCCCATGTCGACCCCCGCCACGTACCGCACGTCGCCGGGCTCCCCCTCCGCGGTGACCCGCGACCGCAGGCGGTTCTGGATCGCCACGGCTTCGGCTATCGACACGCGCCAGGGGTGCAACTCCAGGTACTTCATAAGGAAATGTTAGCACCCCTCGCCGGGGCCGGCAAGCAAGGGCGGAGGGGTCGGAGCCGCGGGGCAGCCCGCTAGAGGTCCGCCCCGTCTCCGGAACCGTTCTCACCCATGAGGAAGGCGTCGACCGACGCGCGGTGGATGCGCCAGACCCGGCCGACCTTGGCGCCCTTGAGCTGCCCCGTGCGCAGCAGCTGATACACGGTCTGCTCGTGTACCCGCAGATACTGGGCGGCCTCTTCGACCGTCAGAACCGCCGACTTTCCGTTGTTCGACCCCACGGATTGCACCTCACTAACACTTGGTTCGCTGTGTTCGCTCGCCTCTGCACTGCTGTGACTTCTGCGGAGTCGACTAGCGATCCCTACGCTATGTCAACGTACAGCAGGCATCAGTAGTTACTATTATGCGGCCATACGCCTCCGGTTATGGTGAATAACGGGTTAGTATCTGGTTCAGGCGGGTGTAGGCGAGCCTGTAGACAGCCTCATCGCTGAACACTTATGCCGATCCCATTTGGTTTGCTTTAGGGGGCCGTATTGCCTATAATGCCCTGCAGGCGGGGCTGGCTACGGATCCAGCCAACTGGGGCAACGGAGGATACCGGTCATGTATCGTTTTCTACTCGGTCTCGCTATTGGCCTGGCGGCGGCCTTCGCGGCCGTGATGTACTGGCGCAGCCGAGGGGGGGCCGCTGAAGAAGAGGAAGAGGAGCTGATCGAGATCGACCAGATCCCGCTGCCCGTCGAGTAAACGGAACAAGGAGAGCGTTCCTTGTGGGATTTGGCCGGCCATGAAAAAGCCACGGAAGCGCTAAGCCGCAGCCTGCGCGCGGGACGGCTCGCGCACGCCTACCTAATCACCGGCGTCGCCCGCGTCGGCAAGTCCACCCTGGCCCTGCGGCTCGCCCAGGCCCTCAACTGCGACAGCACGAGCCCGCCGTGTGGGCAGTGTCGCAGCTGCCGGCGGATCGAGCGCGGCCTGCACGTCGACACCCGGATCATCCACCTGGAGGCAGATAACGGGGCGGCAGAAGGCGAGGAAAAGGGACGGGCACGGGGCGGGGAGAAGAACATCGGTATCGGCCAGGTGCGGGCCCTGCAGCGGGAGGTGGCCCTCGCGCCCCAGGAAGGCCGGTGGCGGACCTACGTCATCTTGAACGCCGAGAACCTCTCCCTGGACGCCGGCAATAGCCTGCTCAAGGTGCTGGAGGAGCCGCCCCCCCACGTGGTGTTGATTTTGACGGCAACGGATGCTAATATGCTCCTGCCGACGATCGTCTCTCGTTGTCAGACGGTCAAGTTGCAGCCCGTGGCCGCGCCCGCGATCGCCGAGCACCTACGGGAACGGCACAAGCTGGACGCGGAACGAGTACAGTTGCTGGCACGGCTGTCCGGTGGGCGGATAGGGTGGGCCATCGAGGCGGCGGAGAACGAAGCCGCGCTGACGGAACGCGACGAGGCCCTGGCCCGCCTGGTGCCGCTGATCGAGGCCGGCGTGGCGGAGCGTATGGCTTCCGCCGGGCAAATGGCGACCGAGTTTGGCCGCGAACGCGGCTCCATCAACCTGGCCCTCGAGTTGTGGTTGACGTGGTGGCGCGACGTGCTCCTGGTGCAGGCGGGGGCCGAGGAGCTGGTGGCAAACCTTGACCGCCTGGCCGCGCTTCGCAGGCAGGCGCAGAGATGTCCGGTTGCTCACACCCATAGGTACTTGCGGCACATCGAGGCCGCGCGCGCCCAGCTGGACCAGAACGTCAACCCGCGCTTGGCTTTGGAGGCGCTGTTGTTGAACATCCCCGCGGTCGGCGCCGACTCGGGATAGGAGATTCATGCCAGAAGTTGTCGGGGTTCGTTTCAAGCAAGCCGGCAAGGTGTACTTCTTCGACCCAGTCGGTCTACCGCTCGCAATAGACGACCACGTTATCGTCGAGACATCCCGCGGCACGGAAGTCGGGCGGGTCGTCGTGGCCAACAAGCAGGTGCTGGACGACGAGCTCACCGAGCCGCTGAAACTGGTCCTCCGCAAGGCGGAGCTGCAGGACCTGCGGCAGGTCCAGCACTTCCGCGACAAGGAGGAGGCAGGCCTCGAGAAGTGCCGGCAGAAGATAGCCGCCCACGGCCTGCCGATGAAGCTGGTGGGGGCCGAGTACAACTTCGACGGCAGCCGCCTGACCTTCTACTTCACGGCCGAGGGCAGGGTGGACTTCCGCGAACTCGTGAAGGATCTGGCCGGGACGTTCCGCACCCGCATCGAGTTGCGCCAGATCGGCGTGCGCGACCAAGCGAAGATCGTCGGCGGGCTGGGTCGCTGCGGGCGATCCCTCTGCTGCGCCTCTTTTCTCAGCGATTTCAGTACGGTTTCCATTAGAATGGCCAAGGAGCAGGACCTACCTCTGAACCCGATGAAGATATCCGGTCTCTGCGGGCGCCTTCTCTGCTGCCTCGGCTTCGAAAACGAGTACTACTGCTCGCAGAAGCGCCAGTTACCTCACGTCCACGAAATCGTCGACACAGCCTACGGTCAAGGTCAAGTCACCGCGGTCAACGTGCTCTCCGGCGAGGTCGTCGTGCAAACTGCCAACGGCTCCACCGTTCAGATACCCGTGGCCGAAGTGCAGCGTCTGGCGGCGGACGCCATTAAGGAGCCTCCGCCGCAGCGGCAGCAAAAGAAACGGAGATGAGACAGGATGGGCGATAGTCGTGACCCCGAGGTTCTGGTCATCGGGGCGGCCTGCATTGACGTCAAGGGACGTCCACTGCAACCGCTCAGATTCAGTACGTCCAACCAAGGTCTGATCCGCCTTTCGCCGGGTGGGGCCGGCCGCAACATCGCCGAGAACCTCGCCCGCCTAGGCGTGCGCACGAATCTCCTCTCGGTCGTGGGCACGGACAACTACGGACGCACGATCCTCGAAGAGACAAACGCGGCGGGAGTCTGCATGGAGCACGTCCGCGTGGCGCCGGGCAAACCGTCGGCCATCTACCTCGCCGTGCTCGACGAGAACGGCCACATGGCCGTCTCGGTGGACGCCATGGAATGCCTCGAGCTCCTTAATCCACCCTACATTTACGCCAACCGCTATCTCATCGAACAGGCCAGCATGGTCGTGGTGGATGCCAACCTTTCCACGAAGACGCTGGGCACCGTGCTGGCCTTGGCCAAGCGCTACGACGTGCCCGTGTGCATGACCACCGTCTCCGTCTCGCTGGCCCGCAAGGTCCGCCGTTACCTCAAGGACTATCACATCGTCATCGGCAATCTCGACGAGGGCAGCGCCCTCTGCGGTAAGCCGCTGGCGGACGTCGACGACGCAATCATCGGTGCCCGGGAGATGGTGGCTACCGGCACCAAGCTCGTCATCATCACGCTGGGTGCCCACGGCCTTGTCTACGCCTCGAGCACGGGCAGCGGCTACATACCCGCTATCCAGTGCGACATCGTCGACGCCACGGGCGCGGGGGATGCCCTCGCGGCGGGCGTGATCTACGGCTACCTCAACGACTTTCCGATCGACGAGGCCCTGCGCGTCGGCGTCTCCGCGGCCACCCTGACGCTAACCTGTCGCGACACGGTCTGCCAGGAGCTCGATCAGGAGACCCTCTACCAACGGATGGTGATCTAGAAGTGACCGAATTGCAGCAGATGTTCTCTCAGTACGCCCTATTCGCTTGGCTACTCCTCCTGGCGCTAGTGCTCCTAGCGCTCGCCTGGCAATCATCCCTACGACGCAGAGTCGACCTGCTCTCCCGCCGCTACGTGAGCCTGTCAAACGGCGTCGACGGCGCCTCCATGCTCGACGTGCTGGACCGCCAGGTGACGGACGTGCGGGACCTCGGCCAGAAGGTGGAGGCCGTCGCGAACCAGTGCCAGGCCCTCGACGAGAAGGTGGAGCTCAGCCTACGCCGGGTCGGCATGATTCGCTTCAACCCGTTCAGCGACACCGGCGGCGACCAGAGCTTCGCCCTCGCCGTCCTGGACGACCGCGGGGACGGCTTCGTGATCAGCTCGATCTTCGGGCGCGCCGAGAGCCGGCTCTACGCCAAGCCCGTCAAGGACGGGCGCTCCAAGTACCCCCTCTCCGCCGAAGAGGAACAGGCAATCTGCCAGGCTTCCCTCATGCGGTAGGTGCTATAATCCCCTCTGGGCACGCGAAAGAAATAATCTCCGGGAGAGGCTTTGTGCCGAAGAAGTGGGATGTGTTAAGCTCGCGGTACGTGCTGGATAACCGTTGGTTGCGCGTGCGCGAGGATCGCTGCCGCACGGGACGCGGCACCCTCGTGGACGGCTATTACGTAACCGAACGCAACGACTTCGCGATGGTCGTGGCGCTGACGGAGGCCCAGGACGTGCTGCTCGTGCGGCAGTACAAGCACGGCTGCGGCCAGATCGTCTGCGAGTGCCCGGCCGGCTACATCCACCCCGGCGAGGAACCGCGGGCGGCGGCCGAACGCGAGCTGCGCGAGGAGACAGGCTACGTGGCGGGGTCGGTTGAGCCGTTGGCCGCGCTCTTCGCATCCCCGGCGGCCTCGAACCACCGCATGCACTTGTTCCTGGGCCGGGGCATACGCAAGGTGGGCGAGCAGAAGCTGGACCCCGCCGAGGACATAGAAGTAATAACG
>JAJZQK010000216.1 GCA_021847625.1 Chloroflexota bacterium | reverse complement strand
ACGCAGCCGCTGTACTTCTTGACGGCCGCGCTCTCGAACTTCAGGTAGGTCTGGGTCACGGCCTGGAGACTACCCTTAGGTGGCGCATGATGGAACGGCGAGAACAGCCAGATGACCGGAATGAAGACGAAGAGTGCCCCGAAAGCCAAAGGGATAACGGGCAGAAGCAGGAGCGGCACCAGCAGCTTGAGTCGTCTCACGGCGCAACGCCACCGAAAAGGCGTCCGCCGAAGACGGAAGGCAGCAGGTGCGGCGTCCAATACCTCGACCTGATGTGGGACCAGTTCCCCGGCAACCTCCCGCTCATCGCCGCGGCCTACAACGCCGGTCCCGGCATCCCGGAACAGTGGGTCGCCGAGTACGACACGACGGACTGGGCGAAGATCGAAACGCACAAGGCAGTGCAGGAATTCGCCAAGGGGCAGACCTACCACTACGTCAACAACGTCATGTCCTTCTACCAGCAGTTCCTGCCCGGCTACTCCGCCGCCGAAACCTGCGGCCCGGTGCCGCAAGGCTCTACGCCGGCGACGTCCACCTCTACCACGGCCGGTCCGTCACCGAAGTCCGGCTCTTCTGACACCTCCGGTCCCGGCAAGGGGCCGGCCCAAGGCAAGACGACCGGCACGAAAGGCGACCGTGGCGCTCCCGTTCTGACTCCGCCGCCGCAGCGGCCCGGAAGGAGCCTCCCCGATGCCTATCGGTGAGGTGGCGGTTGTGGCGGTGCTCCTGGTGGTGGGGACCGTCGCGACCGCGACCGACCTGCAGCTCATGGTCATTCCGAACTGGCTGCTGGCTCCGGCCGCCATCGCGCTCGCTTTGGCCGCGGTGATCTTCGGCCATCTCTGGCTGTCCCTTCTCGGAGCTGGCGCGCTGTCCATCGTTGCCATGTTGGGGGTCGCCACGGGCGGCATGGGTATGGGCGACCTCAAGTACCTAGCGGTCGTCGGGCTGGGCCTTGGTCCCCTTGTGGGGGCTGCGGCCATTCTCGTTGCCGCCTTCGGCGCGGTGCTCTGGCATCTGCCTACCGCCCTCAGGCATGGTCCGGCGGTGAGGTTCCCATTCGGTCCCTTCATCGCCTTTGGCTCGGTGCTGACTCCGTTGCTTTGGTGGGCGGTGCTTCGCTGACTCCGTATTATTGGGAGACTCGCCGGGGAGGTGGATCCAACGCGGCGAGTCTTTGGTGTGCCCTCATTCCTACTAGAGCGGGAGGAGTCCTCATGAAGCGTCTGGTTTCGTTCGTGTCCCGAACTCTGCGGAAGATCAACTGGCGCAAGGTCGGCCGAGTGGCGCTCGCGGTGCTCCCGCTGGTGTTGGTCGGCTCCGAGGCGGCGTTCGTGAGCGGTGTCGGGATCAGCAAGGTCGGCTACGGCACAGGCGGCGCGCTAGGCACGAAGATCAACGACGAGCTCGAGAACGTGGCTGCGACCGTGCGCGACATCCTGGGCGGCACGGCGCTCCTCGCCCTGGTTGTCGCAGCACTCGTCAACCACTTCATCCATGACCCGCGCTCCAAGGACCGCGCGAAGGAGATCGTGGTGGCGGCCATCGTCGGCCTGCTGATCGCGGCGTTTGCACCCCAGATCGTCAACTGGATCGCCTCGCTCTAACGACCAGGGCCCTGCCGCCGCAAGGTGGCGGGGCCCTCTCGCTGTAGACGGCTTCGTAAGGGGACGCTGATCGGTATGCCACTGGCGCTTTTGGCTCTTGGCCTCCTGGTCGTTCTGGTTGCGGCCATTCTGGCTGGCTACGGGTTTGCGCTGTGGGTTGTGCTTGGGCTGGCTTGGCTCGGGGCAAAGTTCCTCCTGGATCTCGGCCTGGCCGGTGTCCAGACCTGGGACGTCCTACTTCGCGGCGATCCCCCACGCTCAAAGAAGGCCGGTTGGAACGCCCTGACGGGCGCCATCTTCTGGGCGCTACGCGTGCTAACCTACGGCTTCCCGATCCTCGTCTCTCTTGTCCTCATCGGCATCGACACAGGGCAGATCTACCCGCCGCTCGCGCCTTACCAGGCGACCATCGCAACATGGTCCGACCGCATCTACGGCCTCGCGTGGCTGCACCCGATCGGCCAGATGACGCTTACGCGGCTCATCGAGATCGTCCTGGGGGCGCAGGCGATCTGGGCAGTGCCCCTCCAGGCGGGCTTCCTGGTAGTGCTGATCCTTACGGTCGCGAGGATCGGCTTGCAAACGCCCTTTGAGGCGTTGTACCGGGCGATCTTCAAGAAAGGCAACGACACTCACCTCAACTCCGACAGCGCCGAGCCGGTGGGGGCGGCGCCCAGTACGGCAACCATCGAGAAAGGAGACTAGCCCATGCAGTGGGTATTGCAGCAGATCGGTGCCGCCTTCCAAGCTGTGTTCCAGGTGCTGATCGTCAAGCCGATCGGCTTCATCCTCACAGAGTTGGCCAAGGCGGTCTTCAGCATCGTCACAATGCTGCTCAAGTTGACGATCTTCAAACCGTTCACCTTGACCCCGGCGGCGAACGGCAGCAACATCGTGGCCGGCGCTGCTGAGACGGTCTGGACCTTCATGGCGGCGCTGAGCGTTGCCGTGGCCCTTATCGCTCTCGTCTGGGCGGCATTCACGAACACCTGGGGCAGCATGGCCGGGAGAAGCCAGTTTGCACGCTCCGGCTGGGCCGATGTCCTTGAGGGAGTGGGCATCTGGCTTCTCGTCCTGATCGGCGGCTACGGCTTCCTCAGTATGCTGCTTGACGCCACAAACGCCGTGACGACGGGCTTCGTGAACCTTGCGATGAGCTACCAGTTCCAGTCGGTAAACGCCGCTACGTTAGGCGCGGGAGTTGTCGCGGCCATTCTGACCAACTGGCTCTGGCCAAGCATGCTGCTGATCCTGGCAGGCTTCATGGTCTGGGCGGTTGTGGTCTGGGTCATGCGCATGGTGGACCTCGTGGTATACACGGGCCTTCTGCCGCTGACGGCGGCGTTCGCCATCACGGGTAACAAGCAGGCGTGGCAGTGGAACTGGTCGGAGGCTATGGGCGCGGTCTTCTCGCAGGTCGCCATGGCGATCATGTGGTGGATCGCGTGGCTCTTCATCGGCGGCAAGCTCGTGCATGTGAACGGGAGTTTCGGCAACGACGTCGTGCGCCTGCTCATGGGGCTTGCCGCGATGACTCTGGTGGCGAAGGCTCCGCAAATGCTCCAGTCGATCACCGGGCACAGGCATGCAGGTGTCGGCGGGCTCGCGATGGCGGCGGCGGGCGGCTATATGGTCGGCCGTGCAGCTATGACGGCGGCCAAGATCACGCCGCTCGGACAGGCGGCGGGGAAGATGACCGAAGCGGTCGCGCAGCGCAGCCAGAACAAGCTGAACCAGTGGGCTGACAAGGGACCCATCGGAAGCGGCCCTGTTGCCACCGCTCTCTCGGGCATGGTGGGTGGGGGTCTGCAGAGAGCTGTAGCGGCGGGAAGGCATGTACTCGGTGGTGCCTTGAACACCCAAACCGGACAGACCGTGACTAGCGGGGCTCAGCAGTTGTGGAGCACCGTGGCGAACAGGGCTCCCGGCGTGGCGCAGGCAGCACGAACCGTCGGGTCAGGCACCGCCAGGGCAGCTTCGACGGTTAGCGGTGCCGTGTCTCGCAGGGCGTCGAGCGCCACCTCGATGGTCCTGCAACCGAGCCGGGCTTTGGGACAGGCAGCACTTCACGCCGACGCCCGCACGCACAGCTTCGGTGCGGCAAATGCCGAGCATGGTTACGCCGTACGGGCCGGCGCTCTCGGCTACGACGCCGTAGTGCGCCAGAACCCCATCGTGCAGAGCTCGGAGACGGCGATGCAGTTCGCTCAACAGCAGTTCGAACAGGTGAGGCGAACGCACTCGCCCGATACCAAGGAGTATCAAGAAGCAAGACGGAGCTACGACACCGCACAGGAGAACTACGATCAGTCCTACCAAGTCGCTTACCAGCAGACGGTGGAGCGCATCATGGGTGCTCCCCACGGCGCCAATGCCTACCAGCAGGCCCGCGATCACGTACAACAGCGGGGCCCGCGGCCGGCCCCGACCAGCTACGCATAGGAGTGGAGCAAGCTCATGGACGTCAAGATCCCGGCGAACTACAGGCAGTCGTTCAAGTGGCTTGGCAACCTGGACGCCCCGAGCGCCATCTTCCTCGGTGTCGGGGTCGTCTTCTCGCTCAAGACGCTGACCGGCCACGCTCCCATCGTCGAGAAGATCCCCGAGATCGCCGTGGCGATGACCCTGGCCGGTATCTTTGGCCTCGTCCGGTTCCCGATGGACCTCCACGGCGACCGTTCGGTGACATGGCTGCAACGTGCCGTCGCCTTCTATAGACGGGAGCGCAAAGCCAGCTACTTCGCGGGGGCGGTCAACGACCGTCCTCGCAGTCGTTAGGGGGACGGATCGAATGCTCGGTCTCGGCAAGGGCAACTCAAAGGCATCCGCCGTGGCGAGTCGAGTGGCTCTCGACAACCTCGTGGACGTTGCCGGCATCGAAGGATCTGTCGTCAAGCGCAAGGACGGCGTGCATGCGGCGCTGGTCGAGGTGGAAGGCGAGTTCTTCTCGATGCTCTCCCTCGAAGAGCAGGACGCTCGTCTGGAAGCCTACGCTCGAGTTTTGAACGGCCTACCCGAGAAGTGGCTTCTGCAGGCGACGCTGTTCGTCGAACCCACCGACGTCAGTGGCTATCTGCAGCAGATGGACAGCGTGCACGTAGCCGAAGGCGACACAGCGCTCGGCCGGCTCGTGGAAGCGCAGAAGCAGATGGCTGAGGACCTGGCGAGCCATGTGTTGGCGGAGAGCACGGTCCTGACGTTGACCGGTGCGACGCGGCAGGAGGCCGAGTCGAATGCCAAGCGCCTGCTGCAGCTTCTCACCGTCAATGGCTTCAAGGCCAAGATGTGCGCCCCGGAACGCATCGGCGCTATCCTACAGGTCTGCTACGGACAGCCGCGCGTGAGCCTCCCGGAAGTCATGGGCGGCTTCAACGCCGTCCTGCGGCGTGGTGCGGAAAAGAAGCCAGAGCGTACCGCTGGTCCCTCTCTCGCCGACGTGCAGAAGCACCTGCCCAAGCGTGGCCGCAAGAACGGCGAGCTGCGCCTCAGCGTGACGCCGGAGGAGCGGGACGTGCTCTCTCTCAACGCGGTGAGTCTCGCCGACGTTATCTCGCCGCCCGCCCTGATCGAGCATCCCGGACACCTGGAGCTGGGCGGCTCCTTCTCGGCCAGCCTCGTGGTGGTTGCGTACCCGGAGCGAGCGATGAACGGCTGGCTGGAGCGCCTCCTGCACTTCACGCACGGCAACGTGCGTCGCCGCATCACCTTCTACGTCGAGCCGATCTCCTCGGCCAAGGCGGTCGCGGAGATCCAGCGCAAGCTCGTGGATCTCGATACCAACACCCGCTGGCAGGCGAGGCGCGGTCTTCGAGCGGACATCCAGACAGAGGTCGGCCAGGAGGACGCGGAGGTTCTGCGCTACGAGCTCGGTCGCGGAACGCAGCGCATGTTTGACGTCACCCTGATGGTCACGCTGACCGCCGACACGCCGGAAGACCTGCGCGAGGCTGTGAACCTCCTGAAGCAGGATGCGGCCGGCTACTCGCTCCTCTTGCGGGAGACCTGGCTCGAAGAGGCTGTCGCCTTTCGTACCACCATGCCGCTCGGCAACGCGACCCTGCGCCGGGTGCGCCCGATCCCGACCCTGCCGCTATCGACAACCTTCCCGTTCACGTCTGGCGAACTGCTGCACGACAAGGGCGAGCTGTGGGGCCAGAACCTCTCCACGGGCAACGCCGTCATCATCGACCCGATGCGCTACAGCCCGTCGCACCTGCTGATCGTGGCGAAGACCCGTAGCGGCAAGTCCTTCGTTATGAAGGTGCTGGCGACGCAGGCCCTCTTCTCGCAAGACCAGGACGTGATGGTGCTCGACCCGAGCCCGGCCATCGACTACAAGCGCTGGACGCAGCTCCTGCAGGGGACCTACGCGCGGTTCGGCTCCGGCTCCGAGGACCGCATCAACCCCTGCGAGATCCTGCTGCCCTTCGACCTCAGGCGTCTGGACGACGACATGAAGCGGCCGGTGTCGGCGAAGATCAGTTTCCTGCAGAGCCTCTTCGAGATGATGGCGTACCCTGAAGGCCGGATGCCCGCCGAGGAGCGCGCCATGCTGGAGCCGCCGCTCGCGCAGATGTACGCCGAGTTCGGCATGACGGACGACTGGCAGAGCATCGTCGACCGCACGACG
>JAJZQK010000215.1 GCA_021847625.1 Chloroflexota bacterium | reverse complement strand
TCGCTTGAGCATGCTTAATGGAGAATGGAGATTAGAGATTTGGGATTGAGGAATGAAACGTGATGAGAGACGGATGACGAAAGACGGGCGACGAAGGCGCTCTTACGTTTCATTCTTCATGTTTCATTCATCAATCGTCAATCCAACATCAAATCACGGCAGGTGGCTGGGTGCGGCATTCAAGTAATTCTGCGCCCGCTCAGGTGGGGTTGTTGCTTTCGCGCTTGCTGATCTGAATGATCGTGACAAGCACGAACAGCACCACGGCAGGCAAGAACACAGGCCCGCCAATGCCGAAGATGAATAGCGTGCCGAAAATAACCAGGGCCGCCAGAACAGACGCCGCTGTCGCTGCGACTGAGGCGGCGATAAATGAGCGGCCCCTGATCTGGGGGACGAGGATGCCCAGGAACGCCGCCGGGAACGCAAAATCCAGAGCGTAGCGCTCGGGGTTCGCTACCACGTTTCCGAACTGCGCCCCGAACAGAGTGCTGATCAACCAGGCCGCGTAAATCACCGAGTTCGCCACCAGCATGTAACGAGCAGAGGGGCCATGAAGGGCAAAGCGCCGGGTCGTGGCGGCGTAAGACTCATCGCTCAACCCAGCAGCTAGGGCTGCCAGGGTCGGTCGCGACACGCGACCGCCAAAGTGGCGGGCGACAGAGGCGCCCATCAACAGGTGGCGCAGATTCACGATCAGGGTAGTGATGACAATCTGGAGAGCTGAACCACCAGCGGTCCACAGGGAGACAGCGGCGAACTGGGCGGCCCCGGCAAAGACGAGGCCTGACATCAGGGCCAACTCCCCGCCCGTCATTCCTGCCCGCCGTGCCGTGACTCCAAAGACCGTTCCAACCAGGGAAACGCTGACCGCCAAAGGCAGGGTGTCGCTCAGGGCCGCAAGGACAGGCTTCATGATTCGCCCTCATCCCTCAAGGCTGAAATCGCCCGCGTCTTTATCTCTGCGCCTCATCGTATCATCACCCTCCCAGGCGTTCAACAGCCACCCGGATCTGCGTCCTCCCATCCACCGACGGGCAGCCTGGGCGGGCGCCGTCACGGGGAGGTCCGACTTTCAAGCGCTTGGGTCACGCCCATCCCACTCCGCCTTGAAGTGGCGCAGGAAGTCTGCCATGAAGAGGTGGGGGCTTTCGGCCATCCTTCTTCCTGAGCGGGTGTTCATCAAGTCCTTGAGTTTGAGCAGTTTCTCATAGAAGTTGTTGATGCCGGACGACTTCTCGTGGCGATAGGCCTCGGCGGTCAGGTGAGCGCGGGGTGGTAGGTTCGGATCGTGGATGGGCAGGCCCCTGGCGCCGCAATAAGCGAATACCCTGGCGATACCAATCGCCCCGATGGCGTCCAGCCTGTCGGCGTCCTGGACCGCCCTGCCCTCGGGAGAGCGCATCCCCGGTCGACCGCCTCCTCTGAATGACATGGTGGAGATGATCTCCAGGACGTGCGCCGCCGCGGCTTGGTCGACCCCGTTCTCCCCCATCGACGCTCTGACCTTCCTCAGACCAGCTTCCTCGGTGTCATTCAGCTTCTCGTCGGCAACATCGTGTAACAGGGCGGCCAGCTCGCAGACGAAACGGTTGGCCCCTTCCTCTTGGGCAATCACCCTGGTGGTCCGGGCAACTCGGTAAGCGTGCCACCAGTCGTGGCCGCTCGCGTCACCGACCATCTCCCTCTTGACAAAGAGCGCCGCCGCCTTCAGAATCTCAGCCTCGTCCACGTCTCCCCAAACCTCCTGTCGCACTAATCGCCTAGCGGCAACTCCTTGTCCAAAGCTCGGACTCGAACTCGTCGAAAAGCTGTGTCCGTCAGGGTCCCCACATAGAAACCCACTTTGCCGCGATTGAGGTAGTAGCTCAAGGTCCTCTCTAGTGCAGGCTCGCCGTTTACGGTCAGCCTCGCCGTGCGGCCGACCACCTCCGCTCGAACGCTGAACCACTCGTTCGCGGGAATCACCGCTCGACCGAAGGTCTGCTTGCTGTACCCCTCGGTCCACCAGGGCACGATACCGTGGGCCACCGGCACGTAGGCGACAGCGCCCACTTCCCCTGTATGCTGGGGCATCAGCCAGAAGAGCTCATAGTTGTGGACATCCATGGCTCTCAGGGCGAACCCAAACCACCCCCGGCGGGGGTCATCCGGCCCGCGGCCCTTGAGGAACCTCATCTGCGCTTCGATGGACACGTCCGTCCAGTCGGCCACCCCGACCAGGGCAACTTTGCCACCGTCTTCATCAAGCGCCGTGTTGTCAAGGAGCGCCAGGCACGGCCCCTCAATATCCGCAAGCCTCCAAAGGGGAGAGTTGCAGATGAACGGCGCCAAACCATCGGAGACTGGATCCCATTCCCATCGATCGAGCCCCACGACATCGCCCCCCAAGGACCGAACTCTGTCCCCACGAGCGCGGGCCTTCACCCTTGCTCCTCCAGGGCCGCGAGGATCTCGGCCCGCACCGCAGCATCAGTTTCCCCGGCCAGGGCGGACTTCAGCGCCTTCCGGGCCCTCGAAGCTTTGAACCTGCCCAAGGCCCAGGCGGCGTGGCCCCTGACCACCGGCGCACCGTCCTTGCTGCCGGCCAGTAAGGACGGCAGCAAAGAAGTATCGCCCAAGTTCCCGATGGCCACCATGACGTTTCGACGGAGGTCGGCAGGGTCCTCGTTGAAGACGAAGAACCGCTGCCAGACGTCCCGGTATTGGCGGTCGTCGATGGCCGCCAAACGGTCGAGGGCGAACTCGGCCTTCCCGCGGGCCTTGCTCGCGGCAGCCTTTAGGGCCTTCTGATTGTGCGGGCAGACTTCCTGGCACACGTCGCAACCATAAAGCCAGGTGCCCATTTTAGGGCGCAATTCCCTTGGCAACCACTGTCCAACGCGCCACGTGTTTCGGTCGATGCAACGTCGGGGGTCCAGGACGAACGGTCTGACCAAAGCCTGCGTTGGACATGCCTCAAGGCAAGCCTGGCACCGTCCGCACGGGTCCCGCCGCCCCGGCGGATAGGCGAACTCCCGCACCGTCTCGATGGTGGCGCCCGAGATATCCCCGAAGGTGACCCGTTCGTGGGCCAGGGTTTGATCCACCACCCAGGTGAAAAGGGCCACGAAGGAGTGCCCCCCCGGGAGGTAGCCCAGGCAGTTCCGACGTTGCTCGAGCAGGCCGGCGGCCACCGCGGCCTCCCGTCGTGGGGCCTTGGTGCTGGTCCGCCACCCCAGCCGGGCGAAGGTTTCCGCCATCCGTCGCGCGGCGGGGTGGGTCTCCGGGTCAGAGGGGTCGCTCTCCGAGAGGTACAGCCTGGCCACCCTGCCCGGTCCCACCACCGCCGGCGCGTGCCCGAGGTAGTCCCACACGGCGACGACGATGGTCCGCGCCTCCGGCAACGTCTCCCTGGCGTCGGCCAGGCTGGGAAGCGAGAGGAAATCGGTGTACCCTTCCCTGGTCCGAACGACGCCGAGCCAGTCGGAGAAGGGGACGCACGGCATGGTTGCCAGGGCGGCGAAGCCAGCCTCCTCGGCAGCTGCAAGTATCGGGGCAAGGCTTGAAGCCACATCGCCACCTCCAGCGTCATAATTCGGAGAGCCACGATCGGTCGGACGGGATTCGTCAACTCTTGGTCAGATAGACCATTCGCCCGCTAAAACGAACTGTTGTTCGCCGTATCGCGACCCTTCTTTAGATTACACGACTTGCTCGATGGAGCGTCAACGACCAAGTTCCTTAAAGGGTTACCCTCCAACCAGGCCGGGGCGCCAGTCCGAAGATCCGCTGTCTCCCCTCCTTGGCTACTCTCCGCCGGAAACCGAATAGAACAATGACGCGACCGCGAAAAGCGCGAGAATCAGGGCGTGGAAGAAATACACGTATCCCCATGACTTGTGGACGGTGAACCACTTGTTCTCGCCCGGCAGGAGGATTGTGTCGTCGCTACGAACAATGGCCATTCCTGTCCAGAAGCTGAAGACCGAGAGCCCAAGCGCAAGGACGCCCGCGATCAGGAAAGGGCCCCCCGTGCCTAGCAGGGCAATAGCGGCGACAACCACCGGGACTGCGGCGACCGCGCTCCAAAAGTAGTCCCGACAGCCCAAGGCTCTCGGCGCTAAGTAGGCACTCCTGTCGGATCCCGGCCTTCTCCTGGGGAGAACCAAGCCTTCCGGTCGGCCGAGCGGACCCGTGTCACCCCTGAAGAAAGCGGTAAGGTGGGTCAGGAAAGCAAAGTCTGAGCGAAATCCTCTGCCCACGGGCAAGACCCCCTTCTTAACAAGATGTCCTTGCGCTTGAAGGCCGGCCAAGGAGCGCAGGATAGGACGATGGCAACAAGCGGCCCGACGACGGCGGTTATCCATGGAGACGATTGAGGCTCAGTCACTTCCGCATTCCTCAAGTGCATGGTGCCAGAAGGATGGCTTCTATCTACCTCACTGGCTCCTCACGGAGGGGCCTATCGGAGGTAGAATACGAAGATGGGAGTCATGGTTCTTGCACGCAGAACCCTGAGTCGCCACCTTCGTAGGTGGGGATGCAAAAGGCAAGGGGGTAGCAACTTGGAGGTCGGGGTCTCGCTTTGGGACGCATTCACCGAAGTCCGCTTTTCTGGGAACGTCGCCGGGGTAATCACGAGGGCGGATGAACTGTCACTCGGTCAAATGCAAAGCATGGCGACCGAGCTCAACGCACCGACAACGGGCTTCGTGACCGGGTTCGAGGCCGGCCCCCCTCCCGTGTTCAGCGTCCGGTACTTCACGCCGCGCACGGAGATAGATCTGTGCGGCCACGTGACGGTGGCAGTATTCAGCGCCCTGGCCGCCGAAGGGCGGTTGGTGGCCCGTGAGGGAGGTACGCTCGCGTATCAGAAGACGGCCGCGGGCATGCTCCCGGTTCTGCTTCATCCCGCCGGGTCGGGGAGAGTCACCGTGCAAATGGAGCAACGGCGCCCCACATACGCCTTCCCGAACATCGCAGCCCGCGAGTTGGTTGAACTGCTGGGCGGAACTGAGCTTCACAGGCACCTGCCGCCGGAGGTCGTCTCCACGGGGCTCCGGCACCTCTTGGTCCCGTTCCCTCAGGTGGAGGCTCTCGGCCTCTTGAGCCCGGACTTCGGTCGGCTCGGCCGGCTGAGCCGGGACCTTGGCGTGGACACCGTCTGCGCGTTCGCGGTTATGCCCGGCACCAACGCCGTTCGCGCCAGGGACTTCTGTCCGGGCATCGGGGCCGACGAAGAACCCGCCAGCGGGACGACCTCAGGAGCTCTGGCTTGTTATCTCATTGGGCACGGGCAGGTGGACGCCGGCCGCTCCGGACTGGTCACCGTGGAGGTGCACCAAGGAGTGGAGATGGGTCGTCCGAGCAGGATAGAAGTCGACGCAAAGGTCGATGGGCGAGAAATCCAGCGGGTTTGGGCTCGCGGGCGGGCGACGATGGCTTTGCAGGGCAAGATGATGGTCGACCGAAGCGACAGGTCGCCAATTCACGGGTTCTCTGGCCTAGGGGGAGCCTATGGAATCGTCTGGCGTGCCATAAGTTCCCGAAAAAGGGCCTTGAGGAGGGTTCCGATTGCCCTCATTGGGTGAGACTCTGGCTGACCAGCTCGATCGGAGCCTGGATACGTTGGAGGAGGCCATCCGCCGCTGCGACGAGGTAACCTGGCGTGCCGAGGACGCCGAGGGCGGCTGGGGTATCGCTCGGCAGGCTTATCATGCCGTCGAATCGGTTGACTACCTTTCGCCGAACACCCCAGAGGGATTCAAGTTCTTCAGGCGCCTCGGTTCGAACTGGGAGAGCAGCCCGGCAGAGGCGATGCCGTCGCGGGAGGAAGTCCTCGCCTACCTGGCGGAGGTGAAGCGGGAAGCCAGGAGCCGCCTGGAAGCCAGGACTATAGACGTGTTCATGACCGCCGACGGATTCGGCGAGGGGACCGGTGACACGGCGCTGGGCACGGCCCTGTATAACCTGCGCCACCTGCAGCACCATGTGGGCCAGATCAACCTGAGGCTCCGGACGAGCGGGCTGTCGCCGGCGGAATGGCGATGACGCCGCTGTCGACTCTCGGGTCGGCAGCCAGGCCGGATGGAGTGACTAAGCAGCCCGGGGGGAAGGTTGTTCCCCACGTGGTGCTTTGGCATTGGCATGCGTCCAACTGCGCTGGCGGCCGGGCGCCCGCTTCACCGTTTTCCGGTACCAGTCCCCGGCCGTGTACAACCGGGGGCCAATCCCTTGCCCGGACCACCTGCAGTCGTCC
>JAJZQK010000214.1 GCA_021847625.1 Chloroflexota bacterium | reverse complement strand
AGGACCCGCCCCTGCCCTGGCCGCAGGAGGCGCCCACGGGCAAGAGGGTGGCCGTGGTCGGCGCCGGCCCGGCCGGGCTCTCTTGCGCCTATTACCTGTCACTCAAGGGCCACAAGGTCAAGGTGCTCGAGGCCTTGCCCAAGCAGGGCGGCATGCTGCGCTACGGCATCCCCGAGTACCGCCTGCCCAAAGACAATCTCGACCTGGAGCTGAACCGGGTCTGGGCGCTGGGGGCTGAGCTGGAGTGCGGCAAGTCCCTGGGCTGCGACTTCTCGCTCGACGACCTCTTCGCCGAGGGCTATGACGCCGTCTTCCTCGGCATCGGCGCCCACAAGTCTAACAAGCTGGAGATTCCAGGCGAAGAGCTGCCGGGCGTGCTCACGGCGGTGGAGTTCCTGCGGCGGGTGGGCTTCGGCGAGCACGTGGAGGTCGGCCCGCGAGTCGTGGTCATCGGCGGCGGCTTCACGGCCTTCGACGCCACCCGCACCTCGCTGCGCCTGGGCGCCACCAAGGTCGACACCGTCTACCGCCGCTCCCGCAAGGAGATGGGCGCCCACTGGACGGAGGTGGACGACGCCGAGCACGAGGGCGCGCAGCTGCACATCCTGGCCGGCCCAGTCCGCATCCTGGAGGGAGTGGACGGCCGGGTTGCCGGCGTGGAGTTCATCCGTATGGAACTGGGCGAGCCGGACGCCAGGGGTCGTCGGCGGCCCGTGCCGGTGAAGGGCTCCGAGTTCACCATCGAGTGCGACACCGTCATCGCCGCCATTGGCCAGACGCCGGACCTCAGCTGCGTGGGCAACGAGAAGGACATCCGTGTCAGCAATCGCAGCACGATCGTCGTCGACCCCGGCAACTACATGACCGACCGGCCGGGCGTCTTCGCCGGCGGCGACGCCACCATCGGCGCCTCCACGGTCATCCAGTCCGTGGCCTGCGGCAAGCTCGCGGCGCGCTCCATCGACGCCTACCTTAACGGCGAGGACATGGCACAGGTGAGCCAGCGCATCCTGGTCGAGGAGGCCAAACCGGACCTCATTTCCATCGTGCCCTACAAGCCGGTGACGAGCCGCATGCCGATGGCGATGCTGCCCTACGAAGAGCGGCAGCACAACTTCGCCTGCATCGAGTGCGGCTACTCGGCCGAGCAGGCGAAGGAAGAGGCAGCGCGCTGCCTGCAATGCGTCTGCCCCGACGCCAGCCGCTGCTACCTGCAGAAGCTGAGCCTCGAGTACGGGGTCACGACCAACCGCTTCCACGACGGCGAGGCGCGCGACTTCCACGACTACAAGGCGGACACGTCGCACTCGTTCATCCTGCGCGACCTGAACAAGTGCATCAACTGCACGCAGTGCGTGCGGATGTGCCGCGACGTCATCGGCCCCGATTGCTACGGATTGATGGGGCGGGGCTTCGACACGATCGTGACCACGCCGTTCCACGCCTCGCTCAACGAGAGCAACTGCGTCTCCTGCGGTGCCTGCGCGGAGACCTGCCCGACCGGCGCTCTGATGCTGCGCGAGCGGCAGGTGGAGCGCTACGATCTGGACATCTCGCGCTGCATCTTCTGCGGCGACTGCGTGGAGGTCTGCCCGCACGGCGCGCTGGCGGAGTCGCCTTACTTCGAGTTCGCCGGCTACGACCGCTTCGCGCCGATGCAGCTGAGCAAGGAAGACCTGGCGCGGGCGCCGCTGTACGAGAAGCCGCGGGAGAAACCGCCCGAGATGCGCGACGAGACCCACACGCCGGTGATGTACCCGAAGTTGCCGCGCGGGTGGAAAGAGTAACGACCGACTAGTTGGTACGGCCGCCCGGCGGCGGCGTTCTCTCCCTGTTGGGGGGAAGGAGTCAGTGGTCGATGCACGAGATGACCGAGCGCTTCCTCAAAGAGGCCTTTGCCGGCGAGAGCCAGGCGAGCATGAAGTACCAGCTCTTCGCCGACCGGGCGGAGAAGGAACACCCCAACGTGGCCCGGCTGTTCCGGGCGCTCTCTTTCGCCGAACGGGTGCACGCCACCAATCACCTGCGGGCCCTGGGCGGCATCAAGGACACGGTCGCCAACCTGGAGACCGGCGCCGCGGGCGAGAGCTTCGAGATTCGCGAGATGTACCCGGCCTACCTGGCCGTGGCCGAGCTGCAGGAAGAGAAGCACGCCCGGCACTCCATGGCCGACGCCCTGGAAGCGGAGAGGGTGCACCTGAGCCTCTACGAGGCGGCCAAGGCGGCGGTCGTGAGCGGGAGCGACGCCACGGTCGGCACCCTGCAGATCTGTGACGTCTGTGGCTGGACGGTGGAGGGCGAGGCGCCCGACATCTGCCCACTCTGCAAGGCCAGGAAGGAACACTTCAAGGCTTTTTAGGGCATCTAGCAACTTGTAGGGGCGACCGGCCGGTCGCCCCTACGTTTTCTTCGGCCCAGAGCCCAGTCTGTGGCGCGGGATGCCACCCGCTGGCGTCGTCTTCCTGATCTACTTTATCGGATAGACCCCCACCTCGCGGGCGGTATCGAACATCGCTACGATATTCTCGGGCGGCACGTGCGCCTGGATGTTGTGGATCGAGCAGAAGACGAATCCCCCGCCCGGCGCCAGGTCGCGCACCCGCCTGGTCACCTCGGCCCGCACCTCCTCCGGCGTGCCGCTCTGCAGGACGATGGTGTCGAGCCGCCACCCCAGAAGGTGATGTCCTTGCCAAACTCGCGCTTCAGGCGCGCCGTATCCATATCGGCGGCGTTGACCTGCACGGGATTGAGCACGTCCATGCCGCAGTCGATCAGGTCGGGAATGGCCCAGTAGACCGAGCCGCAGGCGTGCAGCTTGACCTTGGCCCGGCTGTGCTTGTGGATGGTGTCAAAAACCCGGCGCAAGCGCGGCTTGAACATCTGCCGGAAGAGCTTGGGTGAGAAGAGTGGCCCGTACTGCCCGCCAAGGTCACCTTCCATCTGGATGATGTCCACGTACTCCCCAATCTCCGGCAGCACCGCCTCCCAGAGGTCGACGAACCACCGCGTAGTCCGCTCGGCCAGCACCTCGATGCCCTCCGGTTGAAGGGCGAGGTCCATCAGCGACTGCTCGAGCCCCCGCAGGTAGAAGGCCGTCATCCAGATGCCGACCGTGGGGGAGTTGAGCATCAGCGCCTTTTCGCCTGTCGCGTGAGCGGCCTTGAGCGGCTCAACAATGTGGGCGATGCGGTGCGGGTCGCGGGGATCGGGGAAGGGGTAGGCTTCCGCTTGCGCCACGGTGACCTCGCCGGCCAGCGGATACTTGTAGGGATCGTAGTACAAGCCGTCCGGCGGCCGGTGGTAGCCGATCCCCCACTCGTCCGTCCAGCTGTCGTCGACCGGGTCGAGCCGGAACTCGTAGCCGCTGGCCGCCCTCACTTGGAAGGCGATGGCGTCCGAATGGAAGCGCTCGATCAGGCGCGGGTCGGGCTCGGCCGTGTAGGTTAGGTAGCTGCGCACGACCTCCTCGCCGCCCTCCAGTCCCAGGTACTGCTTGAGGGCCCGGTGAGCGTAAACGTGCAGGCTGTGGCGCCCGCCGAAGTCGATGGGCAGGCGGTCTGGTTCCTCGTGGTTCAGCGCCATCAGCACGCGCTGGCGAGATGTCATTGGCTGGGGCATCTCTCCACCTCCTCTTCCGCTGGGCATGATACAGGCACCGCCGACGCCGGGCAACTTGTGGAAGATAGAGGCCCTGCCTTGTGCGTTCTTCTATCACGAAGTCGGACGTGCCTGGAGGCTCCGGCCACCCCGAGTGCACCGGCGGCGAGAATGTACAAGCCCCGAAGTTGCCATGGCGAGCGCCTCCGGCGTTGACACCGCCAGGCCACGGTGCGAAACTGGGAGGGCGCTAGATCGTTCATGGACTCGGAGGTAAGCCATGGTTGCCTCGGTACCGGATGCTCTGCAAGAGCGAGCTGCCGCCGCCCTCCACGACGTCGACCTTTTCGGCGTGGCCACGGTGGTTGATGCCGCCGGCACGCCGCTATATGATTCGGCGACCGCGCTCCTGCCGGGGGCGCGCGCCGTGGTCGTTCTCGGCATGGAGCTGTTCCCCGAGGTGCTGGCGCTGGTGACGCCAGAGAAGGTAATGGGTGAAGCAGCGGCCCGCGAGCTGTACGCGCCGCACATCGACTACCAGAACGGCCGCTTGAATCGCGGTCTCTACGAGCTGGCCAAGGTGCTGCGGGCCGAGGGCTACAAGGCGATTCCGCTGTCCTCCCAGGGCACGCCGGTGGACGCTCGCTTCCAGCGGGCCATCCTCTCTTTCAAGCACGCCGGAGAGTACGCTGGGCTGGGACGCATTGGCCGTAGCAGCCTGCTGATCACGGAGAAGTACGGGCCGCGGCAGCGCCTAGCCTGCCTCGTGACCGACGCGCCGCTGGCCTCGACCCGTCGGGAGACCCCTGACCTCTGTGCCGACTGCGCCGGCGATTGCGTCGTTTCATGCCCGGCGGGGGTGCTGGCGATGCCGGCTGGCGGCGAACGTTACGCCATCAACAAGTTCGCCTGCTGCGCCTACCGGGCCGGTACGGGCGCCTGCTCGACCTGTATGAGCCAGTGCGCCCGGGCGTAGGTTTGCCTTTACCAAGAGAGTCTTGACAGGCGCCGCGGGCGCTGCCTATAATCAAATTGGACAAGCGAATACTGCCTGCCGAGTCCCCTCACTGGGAGGGGAGCGGGGGAACCAACATCGAGGGGTGAATCCTGCAAAGGCGCAGGTAGGGCGGCTCTTTCGGCCCGAACCCGTCAGCTAACCCCGTAGGCGCGCGAAAGAGGTCGAGCGCAAAGTCTGCATCTGTCAGGCCTGAGGCTACGCCCTCAGGCCTTATTTTGTCCGGACTCAACGGCGGGCCCGGATCGTCGACAGGAGGACAATGGATGCGTTTTCTCGGGGCGGTTGACGTGATTGGCGAGGCGGGCAACGCCGCCCGGCTCGCGAGCGTGGCGGAAGGGCTCCTCGAAGAAGGCATCGACGATCTTGCCAAGTACCGCATCATCCTGCATCTCCTCCAGAATCCCGGTGCCGGCGGCGACTCCTCCTACTTCGCCGCGGCGCTTGGTTTCCACTCCCCTTGTCAGACGGACGTGCTGCTCAATGAGCTGGTAGACGCCGGTCTGCTGCGGCGGCAGGAGCTGCCGCCGGGGCAGCCGTACTATAGTCTGGCTCCCGACTCGGGGCTGCGCAAGCGGCTTCACGAAGAGTGCCGGACGGTGCCAGGCTCTGCCGAATACGAGTTCCTCCTGCGCCGTCTGGCCCAGCGCTCGGTGGAACGGGCCCAGGCCCAGCTGACGCCGGCCCGCAAGCGGCGCTCCTAGCGGTCGCAGCCCGGGGCGCCAGGGTAGGCGCCCCGGCGGCCGCAACGGCGCGGCCGGCGCTTCACCCCCCACCGCGCACCTGCCGGCCGAGTAGGCGACAACCGCGGGCACAATTGGCCGGCAACCACGCCAATTTGGGTTGACATTGCCGGGCGCACCAGCTAATATTGCCACGGCTGGAAGTTGATTAGTTGCCCGTGGTCTGTGGCGTGGTGATTCTGTTTTGCCGTCTAGCCGCCGAGCGTTAGCTTACCCGCAGGGTGAGCTTGTGTTGTGTTAGGGCCGGGGAGTCGGTTGGACGTCAAGGAGGCGGCGTCCGACGGGTAGCCCTGGCGCTACTAGTTGGCGCCAAAGGTGCGATTGCGGTGAGCAACAAGCAACGCAGAATGACACAACAGAGTTCGCAAAGGAGCAGAGGAGTGGGTGTGGGAAACCGATCCCTTGGCGCTTCGCAGGCCGACACCAGCTGGATAGAGAAGTTCTTCCACATTAGACAGAGTGGTAGTACGGTAGGTACCGAGCTGGTCGCCGGCGTCACGACCTTCATGGTCATGGCTTACATCATTTTCGTCAATCCGAGCATTCTCTCGTTCGCCGGCATCCCGGATCTGCAGGGACTGGGGCCCGGCTTCGCCCCGACCATGGCAGCCACCTGTCTGGTTGCCGGAGTCATGACGATCTTCATGGGCGTGTACGCCAAATACCCGTTCGCCCTGGCCTCCGGAATGGGCCTGAACGCGGTGGTGGCCTTCCAGTTGATCGTCGGCGCCAAGCTGCCCTGGCAGGCGGCGATGGGCGTTATCTTTCTGGAAGGCGTCGCCATCACGGTGCTGGTCGTCACGGGCTTCCGCGAGGCGGTGATGAACGCCATTCCGATGAACCTGAAGCGGGCCATCGGCGTCGGCATCGGCCTCTTCATCTTCTTCATCGGCCTGGTGGAC
>JAJZQK010000213.1 GCA_021847625.1 Chloroflexota bacterium | reverse complement strand
AGGTGACGCTCGGGCAGAACGAGGTCGGCACGCTGGGGGAGGTATCCAACCACGGGCAGGCCGGTGGCGTCCCGCACGGCGTCGGCGACCAGGCGGAGGTGCCCGGGGCTGCCCACGCCGTTGGCGACGACGCCCGCCACCTTGAGCGCCGGGTCGAGGCGGCTGTAGCCGAGCGCCACCGCGGCCGCGCTCTGGCCGAGCCGGCCGACGTCCATCACCAACACCACCGGCAACCCGAGCAGCTTCGCGAGCTCCGCCGCGCTGCCCGCGCCGCCGCCGGGATGGCCGTCGAACAGGCCCATCACCCCCTCGACCACGGCGATATCCGCCCCCGTGCAGGCCCGCGCGTAGAGCTCCCGCAGGCGGTCGCTGGGCACCATCCAGCTATCCAGGTTGCGGCAGGGCCGCCCCGCCAGCCGCGTGGTGTAGGTGGGGTCGATGTAGTCGGGCCCCACCTTGAACGGCTGCACGACCAGCCCCCGCCGCCGCAGGGCGCCGACTACGCCGGTCGCCACCGTCGTCTTGCCGACCCCGCTGTGCGTGCCGGCGATCAGGATGGCGGGCACGGGCCTAGGCATAGCCCACCCTCGCCAGCGCCAGAAGCGTCAAGAGCACCGTCAGTTCCACCATCACTTCTATTGCCCCATAGGAATCGCCCGTGAGCCCAGGGATGCGAGTACGAGTGAAGGCGGCCACCAGCAGCGTCGCCCCGACCGCCGTGCCGACAAGCACTATGCCTGCCGACTGCGCAACGATAATGGCGACGGCGACCGCCGTCGCACCCGCCACCGCCACCTGCAGCGGGCCGACCCCCGCTTTGAACGCGCTGCCCAGCCCCTCCGCCCGCGCGTAGGGGAAGCCCCAGATCGCCAGCACCAGCGCCCAGCGGCCGAGGCAGGCGAACGTCACGATGGCCCCGATCCGGAGCGTCACCGGCAGCTCGGCGAGGGCGACGTACTCGAGCAAGAGCACCGCCACGGCCCCGAGAACGCCGAACGACCCCACGCGGCTGTCGCGCATGATCGCCAGTCGCTTCGCCGGGTCACGGCGCCCGAACAGACCATCGCACGAATCCATCAGCCCGTCAAGGTGCAGCCCGCCCGAGATCAGGATAAAGGCGATGAGCACGCCCACCGTGGCGACGCTCGGCGGCCACACGAGGCGCAAGACGTAGTCGACGCCTGCGACGGCCAGTCCGATCATTAGCCCCACGAGGGGAAAGTACGCCGTCGACCGCGCCATCTGTTCCGGCTTCACCGGCCGGTCGGGGAGCGGCAGCACCGTCAGGAAGCGCAGGGCGACGTAGAAGTCCACTAGGCGACTCCGCTATCGGCAGCCTCTCTCGCCGCCTCGGCTACCCCGGCTTCGGCAAAGGTCGCCATTTCGTTCAGGGTACGCACGGCCGCCTCCACGAGGGAGATGCCCAGGGCGGCGCCGGTGCCCTCGCCCAGACGCATGTTTAGGTCGAGCAGCGGCAGCAGCCCCAGATGGCTCATCACCGCCTGGTGGCCGATCTCGACCGAGAGGTGGGCGGCGACCATGTAGTCGCGGCTGGCCGGACAGAGCGCGTGAGCCACCATTGCCGCGGCGCCGGAGATGAAGCCGTCGACGACCACGACCACGCGCTGGGCCGCCGCGCCGAGCATCACCCCGGCTAGTCCGGCTATCTCCAGGCCGCCGACCTTCATCAGCACGTCCAAACCATCGCTTGGGTCGGGCCGGTTCAGCCGCAGCGCCCGTTCGATCACGGCGATCTTATGCCGTAGCTGCTCGTCGTTCAGGCCGGTACCGCGACCCGTGACCAGGGCGGCCGGCTTGCCGGTAAACGCGGCGACGATGGCACTCGAGGGGGTCGTGTTGCCAATCCCCATATCGCCGGTGCCGACGACGTCCAGGCCGCGCTCGTGCTCTTGCCTCACCACTTCAATGCCCACCTCTAGCGCCGTTACCGCCTGGCGCCGCGTCATCGCCGAACCCTCGGCCATGTTGGCCGTCCCGAAGGCGACCTTGCGGCTCAGCAGGCCGGCGTGCTCGGGCATCTGCTCGGCCACGCCGACGTCGACCACCACCATGCGGGCGCCGACGTGGCGGGCCAGCGCGTTGATGGCGGCGCCGCCCCGCAGGAAGTTGAGCACCATCTGCGGTGTGACAGCCGCCGGATAGGCGCTGACGCTTTCCGCGCACACGCCGTGGTCTCCCGCCATCGTCACGATGGCCTTGTGCTCTATCCGCGGCCTCGCCCGGGCCTGGATACCGGCCACGCGGATCGAAAGCTCCTCTAGGCGGCCGAGGCTACCCAGCGGCTTGGTCAGGTTATTCTGCCGCTCGGCGGCAGCCGCCATCGCCGCGGCGTCCAAAGGCCGGATGCGGGATATCGTCTGCTCTAGGATTCCCAATGCTCAGTCCCTCTTTCCATTATGGTTGCCGGTAACCAGCGCTACCGGCAAGGTATTCCGCGGATGCGGCACGATGCACACCTCCGTCCCATAGGCACACCGCACGTTGGGCACGGTGATCACCTCATCCGGCGTCCCTTCGGCGATGACTCGTCCACCGCCGAAGAGAGCCACCCGGTGGCAGTACTGGGCCGCCAGGTTGAGGTCGTGAAAGACGGCCACCACGCCGAGCCCCTGCTCCCGGCTCAGCTGCGAGACGAGGTCCAGAATTGCCACTTGGTGAGTAATGTCGAGGTGCGATGTAGGCTCGTCAAGCAACAGCAGCGATGGTTCCTGGGCAAGGGCGCGGGCGATCACCACTCGTTGGCGCTCGCCACCCGAGAGGTCGCCCATGCGCCGCTCGGCCAGGTCCAGGGCGCCACACAGTTCGAGCGCCAGGCGGACGATGGCGTAGTCGCTCTCCCTCTCCGCCTGCAGCAGCCGCAGATATGGCGTGCGCCCAAGTAGGGCAATCTCCCAGGCGGTGAAGCCGTCTGGAAGGTGGGGACTCTGCGGCACCACTGCCACCTTCCGGGCCACCTCGGCACGTGAGAGGCTGGAGAGGTCGTCGCCTTCCACGAGCACGCGGCCGGCGGCGGGGCGCAGCACCCCACTCGCCACTCGCAGGAAGGTCGACTTGCCGGAGCCGTTGGGTCCAAGCACGCCCACCACTTCCCCCGCCGTCGCCTCCAGGCTGACGTCGTGCAGCACCTGGCGGCGACCGTAGGCGAAGGTGAGGTTCTCCACGCGAAGCGACGCCGTATCCACCTAGAACACCATCCGCTTGCGCTGCCGCAGTATGTAGAGAAAGAACGGCGCCCCGCAGAGAGCAGTCACGACCCCCACCGGGAGCTCCGAAGGCGCCAGCACCGTACGGGCAAGCGTATCGGCCCACACGAGGAACGTCGCCCCCAGCAGGGTCGAGAGCGGCAACAGCAGTCGGTAGTTAGGCCCCCAGATCAAACGCACCGCGTGGGGCACGATCAGGCCGACGAAGCCGATCAAGCCGCTCACCGAGACCGCCGCCGCGGTAGCCAGGGTAGCGGCGCCGAGTAGCACCACTTTCATCCGCTCGACGTTTATCCCGAGCTGCGCGGCCTGCTCCTCGTCCAGTTGCAGCACGTTGAGCCGTCCCCCGCACACGATGGTGACGACGATTCCCAACGCGGCGTGGGGCACGATGGCCAGCACTTGCGGCCAGCCGCTGAGGCTGAAGCCACCCAGCAGCCAAGTGTAGATGGCCTGCAACTTGTCTTGCTGGACGGACAATATAGATGACGACCGCCTCCGAGCTAAGCTGCGGCCAGGCGGACTTCGCGTCGCGGGCGATGTTCTCTCCGCCCGCCTTGGCGATCATATCGTCCAGGAATGTATCCGGCCCCACGGTAAACAGGCCCGGGTCGAGCTCGAAGAAGACGCGTGGCTTGCTCGCGGCGTTCTTCGTCTTGTCCACCACGGCGGCGATGCGGGTCTCCATATCCGAGGCCAGCTTCTCGGCGGCCGCCGGATTGCCGCCTAGTTCGCCCAGCATCCGGATGTTGGCCGGCACCTCCTCCAGTTTGGCAGGCTGGACGACAAGCACCTTCAGCCCATGCTCCTCCAGTTTGGGGAGCACCGATGTTAGGTGTTGGGTAGTGGCGAGGACGAGGTCCGGCGTCAAGCCAATGATCTTTTCGATGCTAGGCTCGGCGAAGCTACCCACCTTCTCCTTCTGCTTCGCCTCGGCTGGGTAGTCTGAGTAGTCGTCGACGCCTACGAGCCTGTCCTGTAGGCCGAGGGCGTAGACGAGCTCGGTGTTGCTGGCGGAGAGAGAGACGATGCGCTGTGGGGCTTTCTCTAGCGTTACCGAGCGACCGGCGCTGTCGGTAACGCTGATGGGGAACGCGCCCTGGGCACCCTGGCCGGGGTTCTCTGCGGGGACGCTCGTGGCGCAGCCGGTGGCGGCCAGCACCACCAGGGCCAGGAATAGGAGACCAAGGGATCGGAAGAGATGTGACACGTGTAGTACCCTCCTGCTCGCGAGATGTGCCTCGACGACAGGCATTCCGGGCCTTCCAGCGGCAGGGGATATATGTAACAAAACGCCCCTGCCTTGAGTAAGACAGGGGGTAGGTCGTTTGACCAGGTCCACCCACACCTTTCCTCGAAGGCTACCGGCAACGAACGAAGGAGGGGGACCTGGCTTAGCGACCGGCGGGTCGCATCACAGTTGCGGGACAGCGGCGGTTTTGCACCGCACTTCACCCTCGCCTTGGCGACCGTTTCGACGGCCGCCGAAGACGCCTTCGCCGCTCTGCTTCGGCTTCAGGCGCATTGTAACAGGGGGCACGCGGTATGTCAACCGCCTAAATGGCAAACGTCGTTGAGGCGGGTGAGCACACTGCCCTCGGGATAGAGGTCGAAGAGCGAAACCGAGGCGAGGTCCACCCGCACCTGCCACCACCGGCCCGGCGGCAGGCCGAGCTCCAGGCAAACCAGCAGTCGCAGCGGCCCACCGTGGGAGACGATTACGACTGTGTCGTCGGGGCTATGGGCGGCGGCCACTCTGGCGAGAAAGCGGCCGACGCGCTTCGCCAGCAGGTCGACGCTCTCGCCGCCCGGAAAGCATACGTCGGCGTTGCCCGGCATCCACAATCGCTCCGCGCCGGGGAAACGGGCCTCGATCTCCGCGAAGGACAGGCCCTCGCACTCCCCGAAGCTGATCTCGCGGAGGTCGGCATCCTGCACGACCGCCAACCCATGGGGCTCGGCGATGATCTGCGCGGTTCGCAGGCAGCGCGCTAGATCGCTGCTGTAGACGGCGGCAAGAGAGAGGGGACGGAGCCGTTCCCGCAGGCGGGCCGCCTGCGCGAGGCCCTTCGCGGACAGCGGCAGATCGGCGTGGCCATGGTAGCGAGGCGTGTCGTCCCGACCAAGGGCGCCGTGACGCACGAGGATCAGCCTAGGCAAAGCACACCCCCTTGCTGATAGTGGAAATCTCTTCAGCCCGGCGCTTTAAGATCATCCGCCGCCATAGGGCTCGGTCCATCAGCGCGTAACTGTCCTACTCGTACGCCTATTGCTCCAAGGAGGCGCACGCCGGTTTTGGGCGCCAAAACCGATTTAATCACAACCTCTGAGGCGGACCGGCCCCTACGTATTGCAGGGGAGCGGCCATTTTCAGAGGAGTGTGGGCAGATATCGTGTTAGTGCGGCCGTCGCAGTCGCCTTTCTGGCGGGCGGCAAGAGGACCAACCCAATGCCGTTAGCTGGATGGAGGGCCGGGGATGAGTGTAGCACAGCCAGAGCAGTCACTGCAACTCAGCGGATACCCCTGGTTACGCCGCCGGGCCTGGCGACCCTTAACACGTACGGCTAGTTCCTCGATCATTCCCTCGACGATGACGGCTGGCCCGCGTGGTTGTCTGCTCGCGATCCGCACCTATGGTATACTAGGCAACAGTAATGGCAGAAGACTCATAGACACCTCCAATTACCGAGCCGACGATAGCGGCAGTGCCTCCGCCACCCGCGGATGAGCCTTTTTCCGGTCCCGCTATCCACGCCATCGCCCTCTTGCCTAGGAGAGACACCACGGCGGGCCTTAGGAGCCCCGCCGCAAGTCAGTAGCCCGGTCGGCTGACCTTGGGTCCGTCCCACCTTCAACTGACCCCGGTAGGTCCCTCGTAACCGGCGAATGCGCGCACGGGCAAAGCGCGTCGTCTAATGCCATTCCTCGACGACGGCCTTTCCCCAGCCGCACCCATTCGGGCCGGCCGCCGGTGCCGGGCTCGGCCACCATACAGCCGTGCACCAATAGACCAATAGTAAGGAGTAACAAGATGACACAGACTACACGGCCCCAGCGGGTCCCTTCATCTCCTGTG
>JAJZQK010000212.1 GCA_021847625.1 Chloroflexota bacterium | reverse complement strand
CGGCGAGGACGACCACGCTCTTGACACCCGCCTCGATAGCCTCGAAGGTCGCCCCCTTGGCCAGCATCGGCGGCACAAAGAGGACCGAGACATCGATGGGGACGTACTTCACCGCTTCCAGAACGGTGTCGTACACCGGCACCCCATGGACCTCCCGGCCGCCTTTGCCCGGGGTGACGCCGGCCACGACGCGGGTGCCGTACTGCAGCATCCGCTCGGTCCAGTAGGTGCCTTCTCGGCCGGTGATTCCTTGGACAAGCACGCGGTCGCCTAGTTTAGCAAACATACGCCATGCCCCAATCAGACCCTGCCCTACGGTCGGTTCGCATCACCAGCCTCCGTAAGCCTTGGCCACTACTTCCTTCGCCGCCGCCTCCATGTCCTTGTGCGGCTCGATGCCCAGCCGTTCGCGCACCAGCCTCCACCCGGTCTCCTCTTCCGTGCCCCGGATGCAGGCCACAATCGGCAGGTCGGGTCTTAGTTCAACCAGCGCCTGCGTCACGCCATCGGCGATGAAGTCGGCGCGGGCGAATGCCCCGAAGACGTTGACGAAGATGGCCTTCAGCCCTGGGCGGGAGAGGGCAATCTGGAGGGATTGCCTCGCCTTGACGTAGTTGCCGCCGCCGACCTCGGTGAAGTTCGCCGGCCGACCACCATAGGCGGCGATCAAGTCCATCGTGGCTAGAGTCAGCCCTGCCCCGTTGGCAAGAACGCAGATGTCGCCGTCGAGCGGCACATAGGTGAGGCCGGCCTCATGGGCCTCGATCTCCAGGCCACTGCCCGGCATGGCGTTCTTCGGCAGGCTCTTTTGGCGTGACAGGGCATTGTCGTCAATGGACATACGCGCATCCGCCGCGACGACATCGCCCGACTCACAGACGACCAGGGGATTGATCTCGACCATCTCCGCGTCGTACTGCCAGTAGGCGCTGTATAGCCTGACCGCCAGGTCGGCCACCGTCGTCAATTGCTTCTCGCGAAGGCCGCCCTGCAAGAGGAGGTTCGTTGCCTGGTAGCCGTAGAAGCCGTCGCCCGGATCGATCGGCGAGACGACGACGCGCTCCGGCGCGACGCGCGCTACCTGTTCTATGTCCATACCACCCGTGGGACAGAATGCGGCCACCGGGCAGCGCCGCGAGCGGTCGGTAGTGATGCCGAGGTAGAGCTCCTGGGCGATGGCGAGCTTCCGCTCGACCAGGACGGCCTCCACCGGGAAGCCATTCAGCGTTGTGCCCAGAAGAAAACGGGCGGCCTCGCTGGCGCCCACGGCATTCTCGGCGAAGCGTATCCCGCCCGCCTTGCCCCGGGCGCCGGCCAGAATCTGCGCCTTCACCGCCACCGGGCCGCCTATCTGCGCGGCGGCCGCGGCGGCCTGCTCAGGGTCGCTGGCCACCGAGCCCTGCGGAGTCGGGATGCCATGCTTGGCGAATAGTTGCTTCGCTTGGAACTCGTAAAGTCGCATGAATACTCGCACCTCATTAGGTGTCGCACTCGATGGTCAGCTGAATGGAGAATCGTCCTCGCGCTTGAGCTGAGCGCACCGCATCAGCCTTTGACAGCCCCAAGGGTAAGCCCCCGGACGATGTAAGGCTGCGCCAGCAGCCCAGCCACCACCATTGGCGCCAGAACCACAACGCCTGTCGCCATCATGGGTCCCCACTGGATCCCATACTCGGACGAGAACTGCGCCGCCGCGAGCGGAGCGGTCTTCGCCGATGTTCCGGTCAATACGGAGGCCAGCAAGAACTCGTTCCAGGTCGAGATGAATACGAAAACGCTTGTTACCGCCAGCCCGGGCGCGGTAAGCGGCAGAACGACTCTAACCATGGCCTGAAAACGGTCGCAGCCATCAATCCAGGCAGCCTCTTCCAGCGCAGGCGGGATCTCCAGGAAGAAGCCGCGCATGAGCCAAATGACGAACGGCAAGCCCACGGTGATGTACACGGCGATCAGCCCCGCGTGGGTGTCGAGCATATGCATGTTGCTAAGTAGCAGGAATACTGGTACCACGACAACGATCGGCGGGAACATGCGGGTAGACAGCACCCAGAATGGAAGGAAACGGCCGCCCACCTTGAATCGAGCCATTCCATAGGCCGCCGCTGATCCTAAGATGACGGCGATCGCCGTGGCCACCGACGCTATGATGAGGCTGTTTAACAAGGGGTTCAAGAACTGAGCGGCAGTGAAGATATGCCAATAGTTTTCGAGGGTCGGGAGGAATAGCCACTTCGGTGGATAGGCGTAGACATCGGCTTCTGTCTTCAATGACGTAGCGAACATCCAATAGATAGGGAACACGTTCGCCACGCAGGCAGCAGCCACCAGCCAAACGGCGGCTTCCCGAAGGCGTTGCCGGGGGCTCCTACGTTTCCGAACAGTCATTCTCACAGGCTCTCCTCTCGATTCAGCAGGGAGATGAGCACTATGGCGATGGCCCCGGTCAGTATGACCATCAGCACCGCCAACGCCCCCGCCTCGCTGAAATTCCAGGCTTTGAAACCCTTGCGGTAGAGGAGCAGGTTCAGGGTCTCCGTCCCGGAACCCGGTGCGCCACCGGTAAGCACGTAGATCACGTCGAAAGCGGTGAACGCTGTCATCCCCCGGAAGATGATGGTAACCAGGATCACCGGCGCCAGCAGCGGCAGAGTGAGTAGCCTGAACACCTGCCAGGCACTTGCTCCATCGATAGCAGCTGCCTCGAAAGGCTCTTCCGGCAGGACGGTGAGCCCGGCGAGAAGAACGAAGAACATGAATGGGACATGCTGCCAGATATCGATGGCGATCACACTGATCAACGGCCAAGGAAACCCACCTAGCCAGGGCGGCGGATCGACACCAATAAGCCGGAGGAGGTAATTGACTACGCCTATGTCGGAGATGAGCAGCTGGTTCCAGGCAAGAGCAACTACCGCTGGGGTCGCCATGAGAGGGACTAGTAGGAACGGCGAGATCCTCGCCCTAACACGTTCAGAACGTTCGAAGAGTAGCGCCAGAGCAAACGCAATGACCAACCCAATGCCCACAGAGGATATCGTGTATATCAGAGTAGCCGACAGGGCGGCCCAAAACTCATGGTCTCGGAGCACCTGCAGGTAGTTGGTCAACCCGACAAAGGCATGTTCAGAAGAGTGGTAGTTGTACAGGGTGACGTTACGCACGCTGAGATCGAGGTTGTAGACGAGCGGATAGAGGGTAAAAACCAGAAGAACTAGCACCGCAGGCGTGGTCAGAAGCCAGGGCAGGACACTATCCCGCGTAAGCTTGAGTCGGGGACTAGCGTGCCCGGTCTCTGTAGTAGTCAGTCCAATAGTCGGCCTCTCTTGCAAGGAAGAGCCCATCCTTTCGGCAAGTTTCCCCGGGCCGGGGCGAGCGGCCCGGGGGATTCCATCAATTACTTGATGTGGCCAGCTGACTTCATTATCGTCGTCGCCTTCTCGTTCACCTGATCGAGGGCAGATTTGGCGCTCTTGGTGCCGGCGAGCACCTGTGAGAGTGCCGGCAGGAGCTCGGAGTCGGCGATTTGCGCGTACTCAGGGACGAAGGTGGGCCCGTATCTGCCTATCGCCGTCGCCTCAAGCCTCACCACGAAGTCAGGGTTCTTCTTCTGCATTTCAGGGTCCTTCAGAACCGAAGGTCTTACCACACCCGCGTACCCTGCCTTAGCCCAGGCGAGCTGCCCCTTGGGCGAGGTGAGCCACGCGATGACCTTGAAAGCTTCCTCCTTGTGTTCGCCGTTCGGGTTGAGCCCGAGCATCCACTGCTGGGCGTAGGGAAAGCGTTTGACCTTGCCATCTGGCCCCGGCATCCCCGGCACCATGGCGTACTTGACCTTGCCGGCAATCTTGGGTGACTTCTCCGCATCCACATAGATCGGATACTGGTTGGTCCAGAGGATCATTTGCGGAAAGAGGCCATTCTGAAACGCCGCGGTTGCCGCGGCGTTGTCATACGACGCCGTGTCGGGAGGCGTCGCCTTGAGATTCAGCAGGAGGCCATAGTCGTCCTCCAGCGACTTCACCGCCGCAGATGAGTTGATAACAGGCTGAAGCTTGTCGTCGAAGATCTCGCCGCCGTACGCCCAAAGCCACGCATACCACTCTTTGTACTGAGGCGGCAGCTGTTTGCCTTGGATGGCCGCTCCATACTCAGTAGGTGACTTAGGATTGATCGATTTGGTGAACTGCTTAGCGATCTCGATGTAGTCGGTAAACGTCTCCGGGGGCTTTTCGATTAGATCGGATCGGTAGAAATAGGCCCAAGTGGCGAGTTCGAAGGGGAGACCGTACACCTTCGCCGGGCTGCTGCTGTCCTTGCTCCACGAGGCAGCCTTGCGCGTCTGCTCGGGAAACTCCGTCCAGTTGTAATCTGCCCCGGCAAGGTTGGCTTCCTTCAGGTAGTCGTCGAGCGGCTCAATCAACCCACTGCCGGCATACTGTGAAAGTATGGTGTCGTTGCCGGCAATGATGTCTGGCTTCTTCTCCTTCGCGAGCGACAGACTCATTTGCCGCTGGTAGAAGCCGCTCAGGGGTGGCATTTCCCAGGTGATCTGCACCCCCTTCTGTTGCTGATACTGCTTCAGCATCTCATTGAGGGAGGCGTTCCAGTAGTTGTCAAAGAGGATCATCGATAGCTCAGATACCTTGGACGAGGGCGCGCCGCCTGGCGCGGCCGTGGTCGGAGTTGGCGCGGGAGAGCCGCTCCCACATCCGGCTAGGGCTATGGCCGCCCCACCCATAGCCAACCCCTTGAGTACACGCCGACGAGATAATCGCGTATCCACAGTTGCCTCCTCTTCCCAAGTTTACTTGCGCTACTTGAGCAGACCGACCTCACGAATCAGCCGGCTATAGCCAAATGCACATCCTGCTTGTGCCTTGCCACAGATGCCGGGTCGCCAAGACCCTAGAAGCAGTGCTTATGATTTCTCCACGGCCAGAGGCATGAGGTACTTGCCGTGCGTGCGGCATTTGGCGAAGATCTCCCCCCTTTGCCTCGTGCAACGCAGCGAAAGTCGGTTAGCCAGACGTTGACACCGCCCCGGCGGCGTACTACGATGTGGATGGTACGATTGGTATTTGTCGGTTATGCACTGACAAGACCATACTAGCAACGAGCAACCGGCCTGTCCAATAGAACTTTCCTATGGTAACCATATGCCTTCATGGTCCACCTTGGAAGTGTCGATACCACAACTTAGAATCTTCCTCGCCGTGGCGGAACGGGGAAACTTCACCCGGGCCGCCGAGGAGCTCTTTATGGCCCAGCCCTCGGTGAGCGCCGCCATCGGCAAGCTGGAGCAGACCGTCGGCCTGCAGTTGTTCGACCAAATCGGCAAGCGCATTCATCTCACCGAAGCCGGCGAGACCCTGCTCCTCTACGCGAAGCGCATCCTCGCCCTCGTCGACGAGGCCGAGGGCGCGCTGGGGGAGTTCCAGGAGGCAGGCTCGGGCAGACTGCTGATGGGCGCGAGCAACACGATCGGCATCTACGTCCTGCCCCGCGTTCTCCGTTCCTTCCGGGCGCTCTACCCCGAGCCGTCGGTCGCCATTGAAATCGGCAACACCAGCCAAGTCGTCTCCGGCGTCCAATGCAACAGGCTCGACTTCGGCCTCGTCGCGGGCCACCCGGAGCATCCTGACCTGAAGATCAGGCATTTCCTCACCGACAGACTGGTGTTGATCGTACCGGCCGACCACCTTCGGGCTAAGGAGCAAAGCCTCACCATCGCCGATTTGGCACGGGAGCCGTTCATCATCAGGGAGCGGGGCGCGACCACACGCGCCGTCGTCGAGCAGGAGCTGTCCAGACTAGGCATCCAGCTCAACGTCACCATGGAGGTTGGCGACAACGAGGCCGTCAAGCAGGCCGTGGCCGCCGGACTTGGCGTGTCGATCCTCTCCGAGTTCACCATCGCTACCGAGCTGGCGCTGGGCAGGATCGCCCAATTGCAGGTCGAAGGCGCCCATTTCCAGCGCGACTTCTACCTGTTGTGGCACAAAGACAAGTACCGGACTAAGACGGTCCGGCAGTTCCTCGATTACCTGACCACGGTGGTGGCAGACCCCCCCTACGTTTCGGCCAAGGAATAACCAAGCTCGAAGGCAGCCGTGTTCTCGGCCTGGAAGCGGGGGATTCGCTCGCGAACGGCGGCGGCCACCGACTCCTTGTCCAGAGAATCGGCCATCAGCCTCGAAATGTAGCCGACGACCAGCACGTTGGCGAAGATCTCCCGGCCCAGCTTCTCGACGGCTATGTCGCGCGCCCGAAACGGCACCTGCCTCACGTCGAGGCTCTCGTCGACCTCGACAAACG
>JAJZQK010000211.1 GCA_021847625.1 Chloroflexota bacterium | reverse complement strand
GCGGATGAAGCGCCCAGGTGCCCGTTGGTCGGATGTCGGCGCCCAGGCCGTGCTCAACGTCCGCAGTCGGCTGCTCTCGAACTTGCCGCTCGCTTGCTAGAAACACCCACAGACAGTGGTCACACCCCACGTGGACTATGTGCGTTTCAACACGGAAGACTTCCCCCAGCACGTCCAGGTGGTTACGCGTATAGATGATCATGGGGTTAATGGACTGTTTTCGTTTCCGAAAGTTCGCGTACCCTTCAAGGATATTACCAGCGTTTGGTACAGGCGGCCGGTTCCCCCGACGCCATCTAGTGATCTCCTGGACCCCGTGGCCCGAGAGTTTGTATCCACTGAGAGCCAGGCCACGCTCGATGGCATCTGGGAGAGCCTCGACTGCTTCTGGGTCAGCCGCCCCGACAGGCTGCGCCGTGCCGAGATCAAGATCCACCAGCTTGGCGTTGCGGCGCGGCTGGGATTCCACTTGCCACCGACAACTCTGACCAACAGCCCGGCAGAGGCAGAGGCCTTCTACTGGAAGGAAGACGGCCAGGTCATCTATAAGCCGCTACGTCGAGCCAGGCTTGCCCGTGGCGACACAGTGAGCCTCATTTACACCAGTCCTATTGGTCGCGCCGAAGCACAACAATTGAGCCAGGTGGCGTATGCCCCGACGCTGCTGCAGCGGTACATCCCCAAGCATATCGAGATCCGAGCGACAGTGATCGGCACCAAGGTGTTCGCGGTTGAGGTTCACTCGCAAGAGAGCCCCGATTCTCGTCACGACTGGCGGCGGGGGGATATTGCCGCCTTGCACCACGAGCCCCACGGGCTCCCGCCGACCGTGGCCGCCAGATGCGTGGCTCTCGTGGAGGCGCTGGGACTAGCGTTTGGAGCGATCGATCTAATCCTCACCCCAGAAGGCGACTACGTCTTCCTAGAGATCAATCCCAACGGTCAGTGGGCATGGCTTCAGCAGTTGTGCCCCAGTGTCCCGCTTCGGGAGGCTCTCGCCGACCTCTTGATCGCTGGGAGGGTCTCTGATGGTGCCTAGTCTACCTCGAAAGCGTTCCTCCCTTGCCGAGCGGGTAGGCCTGGACTGGCTTCTCATCCTAGTTGGGAATAAACCCTTCCCCGAGGCGCGTTCGCCCTTCCCCGAGGCACACCTGCCCTATCGCGAGGGCCGTGCGAGAATCCGAGAGAAGTTCGGCGATCTGCATGGAGAGAAGTTGGACGATGCCCTCGCATATTGCACCGACTTGCTGAGACGCGAGGAGGATCGGTCTGCCAAGATCGAGGCTAAGGCCTTCACCCTTATCGGGATCACAGGCCTTACCACCGCCTTCATAACCGGGTTTGTCGGGTTGCTTCTGGATCAGGGGAAGATGCCGTCTGCGGTGATAATTGGTGCCGCTACTACACTCTTCGTTATCGTAGTCGCCTCGCTCATGCTGACCATTTACTTGGCGTTTAGAGCCGTAGCGGTGGGCGACTACCGGTTTATGTACCCCAGCGCCAACGACATCTTTGCGTTGTCGACGGGTTGCCTGCAATACGTTCAGCGCGAACGCGTCGTCGATCTCTTCCTCTCCTTCGCCCACAACGTTGGTGAGATCAACAGAAAAGCCACCTACCTGGGTGGGGCGCAAGTCTGGTTTCGTAACTCACTTATTGCGTTGCTTTTGCTAGCCTTGTCTCTGGCAGCCTACATCCCCTTCCGGTCACCCTCTCCGGCCAGCGGGACTCCTCCCGCAACGCCAGTACAAGGGTTGGTGAATACCCCTCAGGCTACCTTACCTACAACCAGTACTCCTTCCACTACACCCGTCCAAGGACTGGCAGGTACCCCCCAGGCTACCTTACCGATATCTAGTACTCCCACCGCTCTTGCCACGCCCACGGTGACGTTCTCCCCAACCGCCCTCCCACCAGCACCGGCTACGCCAACTACTCCATTGGGATCTACACCAACACCCTAGTCACTCACTTCCTGTTCAAAAGGATCATTCTCCTTCCTGAGACTACCCGTAAACGAAGAACAACTAAGTCATTGACCGCTCGTCAATGGGCTGTGTATTATGAATCCGTATAATGGCCTTTATCCGTATTCGATCTATCGACGCCCAACCCACAATTCGAAGAATCGGTACAGCATTCAGCGTCGAGGCCTCCACCGTGGAACAAGAAGATATCTCTTTCCTCACGGACCTCCAACGCCAGGAAGCCTCCCCGAGAACCCTGGCCAGCTACGAGTCCGACCTGCGCTGCTTCGCCCGCTGGTTCGCGGTAGCCAACGGCGAGGCCTTCAGCGCAGCGGCCGTCGCCCCCACCGATGTGCGCGACTACAAGGCGCACCTCGTCACCGTCGAACGCCGCTCCCCCGCCACGGTCAACCGGCGTCTGGCGGCGCTACGGCGCTTCTTCCAGTGGGCCAAGGCCAGCAAGATCATCGACGAGCTGCCGACCCAATCGGTCAAGGGACTGGCCAGTGTTCCCGCCGCCCCCAAGGCCTTGGAGAAACGCGAGGTCGACCGCTTGATCAGGGCGGCCGAGAAGGATGGTAGCAAGCGTGATCTGGCGATCGTGCTCACCCTGCGCCACACCGGCCTGCGCGTGGGTGAGCTCTGCGCTCTGCGCCTGGACGACATCAAGATCTCTGAGCGTAAGGGCTCGCTCGTGGTGCGCTCGGGCAAGGGCAGCAAGTACCGCTCCATCCCCCTCAACGTAGATGCCCGCCGCGCCATCGGCGACTATCTCGCAGTGCGGCCAAAGGTATCCGACGACCACTTCTTCATCGGCCAGCGGGGCGACGGCCTCAAACCCCAGGCAGTGGAGAACCTGGTGGGCAAGTACGCACGGCTGGCCCGGCTGGAGGGGGTCACCCCCCACACCCTGCGTCACACCTTCGGCAAGCAGGCCCTCGACGCCGGCGAGAACCTCGTCACGGTAGCCACTCTGATGGGACACGAGCGCCTGGAGACGACGGCGATCTATACCAAACCCAGCGAGCGGGACTTGGAGAGGGCGGTTGATAAGCTCGCCACCAGCTGAGATGGTCGGCGATATCGTACGCTTCCAAGCCTACGCCCATTTCGCCTGCGTCGACCCGGCCAAGAATCGTCGCCGCTTCTATACCCTAGTTTGGCAGCCCACGTTCTGGGGCGAAGTGGCCCTAGTCCGTAGCTGGGGACGACTGGGCACGGAGGGCCGGTCGCTGGCGGCGCTATACCCCGACCGTGATAGCGCTCAACCTTATGTCGAGTGGGCGATCAGGCGACGTCTGAGGCGGGGGTACCAAGTAGTTGACTTTAAATGAAAGCAACTGGGAGTCAAGACAACAATTGGGCCATTCAGGTGAGCGGGCCGCCTTCGGCGCTGCAACGGGCCACGGTGCATTTTGATAACCCGGCCCTCGTGCCGGGTAACCTGCTCCCCTTCAAGGCCCAGTGGCAGAAAGTGGCCAATGGCCTGCCCGCAGGTACGGTGCTCATCATTCTGCCCGTGGCTTCTCCCTACTCCAGAAAGACGCTCGAAGAGGTGGCCAATCTGATGAGGGCCAAGGGACGACCCGTCGCCATCGTGACAGCCAAGAGGTTCGGCTAAACCTGTGATGCCAGCCCCGCTGCCGCAAGGGCCACCGGCCAGGTAACCTTCATTACCCTTCTACAAGTCCTCTCCGCTGCGCCTCCGCGGTGTACGATATCGTGGTCGACTAAGCCCAGGGTGCCGATCTCACAGACCCGAGCCCCTACATCTTGAGGCACATCCTCGGCAAGCAGGCGCTGGAGGCGGGCAAGAACCTATTGACCGGGGCCACCCTGCCGTGCCGCTCGCGGCTGGACCCGACGACAATCTGCACTCAGCCGAACGAGCGGGGCTTGGAGAAGGCGGTCGAAAGGCTGATAAAGAGATAGCCGCCGAAGGGCTGAGGCATGGCACACTATCAGGTATGCCAAGTTGGAGCGGTAGGCTGGCCACCGGCCTAGAATCACAAACACTGGTACCAATCTATGGGTTGGTTGAACATGAAGCCAACCGGTAGCGCTTTTCGCACATTTGTGCTAATTTGGTGGCGACAATAGATAGAGAAGCATAGGTACAGCAGCACGCGATGATCGAGCTCAACGGCTTTCGGCTCAGCTTCAGCAGCCCGACGTTTACCGCATACCTGCGGGACATGCCGGACAACGACGAACTGCGTCCTCTCAAGCAGCGGCTGGGAGCCGCGTGGTTCCTCTACTGGGATGAGGGCAAAGTCTACGGACTACCGCGTGAGGCACAGACCGTTCCGCCGTTCGGCGAGGCGGTCACGGTGATTACAGGTGAGCACTTGAGACTGCTCGCGGCGCGCATCGCCGACGTACTCCCGCACCAGTTCCCGCAGTACGAGACGTTTCGGCGTCGCCCATTCACCTTCCTTAGCCTAAAGGACGAGCTGGTCGAGAAAGTTGGCGCCAAGATCAAGGCCCCATCATCGCTCCTCACTCGCTTCAAGATCCGGCCGAAGTTCGAGCTCGACGCCCGGCTCGTCGAATCTCGGGACGGCGACGCCTTCGTCGGGCTGTTCATGCAGATTCAGATGCGCTGGGAGGTTCTGGCCTCTCTGGCTGAGCTGACACAGGCGGGGGTCAGCCTCGGCGGCCTTTATGTCGTCCGGCGTGAGCCGGAGCCGGACCAGCGACGGGCAGTCGGCAGGGTGGACCAAGTCAAGGGCCAGATGGTCTGGCTATCGGAGGCATTCGATGAGAACCAGACGAGCGTGCCCATCGATCAGGTATGGCTCGAAGGCTCGAAGGCCTCGTTCGCCAGGTGCCTCAAGACCATACTGGGCCCGACGTATGCGCGGTTCGAGGAGGAGCGGCGGCGCGAGGAGGAGCGGTTTTTCGCCGCACCGGCACTAGAGGCGCTCCTCGACAAAATGAGTACGTTCCTCCATAAGAAGTCGCCTTTCCTCCTGGCGCCAGACCTGGAGTGCACTGTCGGCGAGCGCATTGCCGTCGCCAATGCCCCGGACTACCAGTCGGTCGTCGCTGCCCCGCCGGTGGAGTACTGCTTTGACGCTGCACGCAGTAAGCGGTGGCGCCATCCGTGGTCTGGCCTAGAACGATACGGCCCGTTTAGCCGTGATACCTTCCCGAAGAAGTCGCCGAGCATCCTCGTGCTATGCCCCGACACCGTGCAGGGCAAGGTCGAGAACTTCGTCACGAATCTGCGCGACGGTATCGTCGTGCCAAACGGCCGCTCTCAGTACTCCGCCAGCTTTGGGAAGACGTTTGGGCTCGTCAATCCACGGTTTATCGTTCAGCGTGTACCTTGGCTGGCCAGTGGCAAGACCAACGCTGGCGCCGCCTACCGGCGGGCGGCGGAGGAGTTCCTGGCATCCAACGCCTCGCCTCCCGACGCCGCGATAGTGGCCCTGCTCGACGAGGATGCAGATATCCCAGATGCCGAGAAGCCCTACCTCCAGAGCAAGGCGTTGTTACTCATGGCCGGCGTACCAGTTCAGGAGGTCCGGCTCGCGACGATCACCCAGACACCCTACTCGCTGCAGTTCACGCTCCAGAACATCGCCGTAGCCCTCTATGCGAAGATGGGCGGCATACCATGGACCGTCGACCATGACCTGACCATCAGTGACGAGCTGATCATCGGGCTGGGCACCGTCGAACTATCAGGAAGCCGCGTCGAGAGGCGTCAGCGTTTTGTAGGGGTAACCACGGTGTTCCGTGGGGACGGCAACTATCTGTTGGGCAACGCCTCCCGGGAGTGCTCCTACGACGAGTACCCCGTGGTGTTGCAGGAAGAGACCACCGCCGTACTGCGCGACATCAAGGCACGTAACGGCTGGCAACTGGGCGACACCGTTCGGATAGTCTTTCACTCCTTCAAGCCCTTACGCAACGTGGAGATCGCGGAGATGGTTGCCCGGTGCGTGCGCGAGGTGGGCGAGGATCAGAACGTGGAGTTCGCGTTCCTCACGATCTCCGACGACCATCCCTTCGACCTTCTCGACAGGGCCCAGCCGGGCATCACGGGGAGAGACGGCTCGGTCAAAGGCGCGTACGTCCCCGAGCGCGGCACGATTGTCCAGCTCGGTCGCTACACTCGCCTGCTCGCGACGAACGGTCCGTCCCTGCTGAAACGGCCCGACTCCCCTCTTCCCCACCCCTTGCTGATCCGCCTACACAAGGAGTCCACGTACCGAGACCTCACGTACTTGACCGAGCAGGTGCTGAGACTCACCGCGATGTCCTGGCGATCAACCCTCCCAGCCAGCCGGCCAGTAAGCGTTTACTACTCGGAGCTCATCGCTGGACTACTCGCGCGGCTGCGGAGCGTCCGCGACTGGTCGCCGGCTATGCTCAGAGATCGGA
>JAJZQK010000210.1 GCA_021847625.1 Chloroflexota bacterium | reverse complement strand
TCAAGAGACACTTAGAGCCTATCCGATAACTGGAACAGTAATTGCTGTGTGTCTCTCAGAGCGAACGGAGGTGGACCATGGCGGAGCACGCAGCCGTCGACGAACAATGGCGCATCCCAGACCCGTTGTGGGAGCGCATCGAGCCTCTCCTGCCAGAGGAGCGGCCACATCCGAAAGGCGGGAGGCCCTGGATGCCGGCCCGCGAGGCGATGGACGCGATCTTCTATGTGCTACGGACCGGTTGCCAGTGGAAGGCGCTCCCCCGGAGCTTGGGAGCAGGCAGCACGGTGCATGACCGCTTCCAAGCCTGGGAAGAAGCAGGCGTGTTCCGTCGGCTCTGGCAGGCAGGCTTGATCGAGTTTGACGCCAAGATCGGGATCGACTGGGAATGGCAAGCGATGGATGGAGCGATGACCAAGGCACCCCTTGGCGGGGAAAAAAACCGGCGCCAATCCGACGGACCGGGGCAAGAGCGGCACCAAGCGGTCGCTTCTGACCGAAGGGCATGGTGTGCCTATTGGCTTGGTCGTCGACGGCGCCAACCGCCACGACATGAAACTGACCGAGGCGACCTCGCAGTCGGTGGTGATCAAGCGCCCGGAGCCCACGCTCGAGCATCCGCGGAATGTCTGCCTGGATAAGGGGTACGACTACCCCCAGGCGCGGGAGTTGGTCGAGAGCTATGGCTACACCGCCCATATCCGGACTCGTGGTGAGGAGACGGCGGCCAGGAAGGAGATACCGGGCTATCGGGCGAGGCGCTGGGTAGTCGAGCGCACTCATTCCTGGATGAACCGCTTTCGTCGACTGCTCATTCGCTGGGAGAAGAAGGTCGAGAATTACATGGCTATGCTTCATCTCGTTTGTGCCTGGATCGCCTTTCGTGCTGCCAAGGTTATCGGATAGGTTCTTAGTGGCGAGCCGCCTGGTCGGCTCGGGAGTGGACAATGCAGCAAGTTGCAGGCATACTATGACCGGGTCGGAGGGCTGGCCGGCGTTGAGCCGGTCCGAACCAAGGGGCTGCACGCCTTCCACTTCTCTCCGGCCCTAGTGCTGAGTCTTCACACTGAGATACTCGCTGCCCTGGAGAATCTGGCAACAGCGCTGAACGCATAGTTGGAAGGAGCCACGCCAATGCTGTTGATGACGCCGGGTCCGATTGAAATCGACGAGCGGGTGATAGAGGCCGCGCATCGCCCCGCCGTGTATCACCAGACTCTGGAGTTCTTCCAGACGATGGACGACACGATCGACTTGCTGCGCGCTGTCTTCCGCACCAAGTCCGACGTGATCGTGATGCCGGGCTCCGGTCGCCTGGGGCTGGAGGCGGCGATCTGCAGCGTGATCGAACGGGGCGACCCCACCCTCCACCTGCACAACGGCGCCTTCTCCGGCTTCTCCTTGGACATAGCGCGTCGGTCGGGGGCAGAGACGACGGTACTGGAAAGCCGCTGGGGTGGGCCGCTCAATCTGGACGCGGTCCGCGCGGCGTTGAAGGCCAAGCACTACAAGCTGCTGCTGATGGTCCAGTCCGAAACCTCGACCGGCGCGTACTACTCGGTGAGCGATGTCGCCGACCTCTGTCGCGAGTTCGATACGCTGTGCTTCGTGGACGGCATATCGTCTATCGGCAGCCTCGAGTTTGAAATGGACGAGATGGGCGCCGACCTGGCCGTGGGCGCCAGCCACAAGTGCGTGGGTGCGCTGATGGGATTGTCGATGATCGGCGTGAGCGAGAAGGCATACGCCGCCATGCGGGCCCGGCGCAGTGTCTGCCAGAGCTACGCGCTCGACCTCCTGCGCTGGAAGCAGCTATTCTTCGGCCGTCCTGCCCCACGGCCCTACCCGGTGATCCCCAGCCCGCACCTGGTGCTGGCCCTCCAGGAGGCGTGCCGGTTGGCGGTGGCCGAGGGCATGCCGGCGCGGTGGCAGCGTCACCATCGCTTCGCGGAGGCCACCCGCCAGGCTGTGGAAAGCATCGGCCTGAGCCTGTACCCCGACCGGGACCTGGCCGCCGACTCCGTGACCGCGGTGAGGCTGCCCGATGGGGTGACGGAGAAGGCGCTGCTGGAGCGGATGGCGGATGCGTACCAGGTCATGATCGGCGGCTCGCTCTGGGGGATCACCCAGGGCAAGCTCTTCCGCATCTCACATATGTCCGTGCAGGCCAGCCGAGACTTCCTCGCGCCCACGCTAGAGGCGCTCGAGAGCAGCCTCGACGACTTAGGATATCGGGTAGAGAAGGGCAGGGCGCTGGCTGCCTTCGATAGGGCTTTGGAGGGCTAGAGAATCACTTACCGCGGTGCCGCCGAACGCCGCTGGCAGGCGGCACCGCGGGCTATCAGACCTAGCCGGTGCTGTCGCTCTCGCCCAGCAGCCGCAGAATGCTGTTGCCCAGGACGTCCGCCTCCTGTTGCGCCGTCAGGCCCGCCACCTTGACCCTGAGCAGCTCCACCCGAGGGTGAATCGAGGGCGCGTCTGAGCCCCAGACAACCCGGCCACTCCCCACCCGATCTACCGCCTCGCGGATCTTCAGGTGGAAAGGCATGGCCGTCGTCCCGAGCACCAGGTTGGGTATCTTCTCCGCCAGACGGATGGCATCGTCCACCCAGCCCAGCTGTAGCCCCATGTGATCCATTATCACCGTCACGGCCGGCCATGATTCTGCCACCTCGGCTATCTGCCAGGGAAGGCTCTGCATGCTGTGACCGGAGTGAAAGAGCACCGGCACCCCCTCATCGGCCGCCATCTTCATGAAGGGGTCCAAGAGGGGCCGATTGGGGAAGAAGGCGTGCAGCAAGGGATGGAATTTGATGCCGCGCAGACGCCGGGCGTGCAGCAGGCGCCGGGCCTCAGACAGGGCGGTCTCTCCCAAGTGAGGGTTGACCCAGGCGAAAGGGATGACCGTGCCTCCCGCGGCCTCTGCCAGCCGAGCCATGCCTTCGTTGTTGGGGGCGTTGGCAAAGGTAGGGAAGGCCACGAGGCGCTGGATGCCCTCGGCGACCAGCCAGGCCAGGACTTCCCGATAGTCCGGGTGCGAGATCCAGGGGGCGGTGGTGCTCCCGGGAGGGTGCAGGTGAACGTGGCAGTCTATTATCGGCATCGCTAGACCTCCAAGAAGGCGTGAGCTGTGGCCGCGTAAGCGAGAGCGGCCGACTCCACCTCTGCCAATTCTATGAACTCGTCGGGCGCGTGAGTGCGATTGGCCACCAGGTCCCCAGGCCCCAGTATGGTCGTGGGTATGCCGGCCAAGCCGAAGACGTACTGGTCGCAGGTGGCCACAAATCCGCCCGGCGGCGCGGCGCTGCCCCGTGCCGCTATAACGCCGGTCTGGCAGGCCCCGACCAGAGGCTCGTCCCGGCTCAGGACGTAAGGCTGCGCTCCCCGGCGCCACTCGACATCGACATCCGGCAATCCCGCCAGAGCAGCCACCACCTCGCCAGCCGCCTCGTCCTGGCTTTCGCCGGGCAGCAGTCGCCTGTCCAGCACGACGGTCACGCGCTGGGGAATTGTCGCCGCGTTGGTGTCGCCGCTGCTGACCTGGGTGGCGGTGAGGGAGGCGGCCCCCACCAGGGGGTGCGTACGGGTGCGCACCTGCCCGGACAAGGCTTGCAGCCGCTCGAGCACCAGCCCGAGCCTCTCGATCGGGTTGGCGGCTCTCTCGGGCAGCGAGGCATGCCCACCCCGCCCCGCTATGTTCGCCGTTATCTGGATGCGTCCTTTGTGGCCCAGTAGCACGCGCAGCCCGGTGGGCTCGCCGATGACCACTCCATCCGCCTGAAATCCCGACGCGACCAGAGCCTTGGCCCCCGTGCCACCGCGCTCCTCGCCGCAGACGGCCGCCAGGACCAGCCTGCCCCTGGCCAGGCCCTGCCGGGACCAGAAAGCGACCGCGACGGCCATGGCCGTCAGGGCGCCCTTGGCATCGCAGGCGCCCCGCCCATAAAGACGACGGTCTTCCAAGCGGGGCGAGAACGGGTCCCCTGTCCACAGCACGAGGTCGCCCGGCGGGACCACGTCGAGGTGGCTGCAGAGGGCCAGGGTTCGACCCGGGCTGCTGCCGGTGGCCGTGACCAGAAGGTTGGGACGGCCCGGCTCGGTGTCCTGCCAATGCGGTTCGAGCCTGTGCCGCTCCGAGAAATCGGCCAGAGGCCGGGCGGCCAGGTCTTCATGCCCCGGAGGGTTGACGCTCGGCGCTGCCACCAGAGCCTGCAGCAGGGGTAGGGTTTCGCTCGCCGCGAAACGGAGGAAACTCTCGGTCCAGGCCATTTCTACCTCCGGACTACACGTTGCGGGGATCCCAGAGGTCGCGCAACCCGTCGCCCAGGAGGTTGAAAGCCAGCACCGCCAACATGATGGTGAGGCCGGGGAACACGGAGATCCAGGGCGCGATCTGCAGGTAGGGACGTCCCTCGTTGAGGATCGACCCCCAGGAGGGGTGTGGTGGCTGGATACCGAGCCCCAGGTAGCTCAGCGAGGCTTCGGTAAGAATGGCGTAGCAAAGCGTGACCGATGCCTGCACGACCACCGGCGCCAGTATATTGGGCAAGACGTGTCGCAAAAGGATCCTGGGGGCGGACGCTCCCAGCGTGCGGGCGGCCAAAATGTACTCGCGCTCTTTTTCGACGAGCGTGGGGCCGCGGGCCACGCGGAAGAAGAAGGGGGTGTAGACCACGGTGATCGCCAGGATGACGTTCTGCATGCTCGGCCCCAGGATGCCGGCGACAATGATCGCCAGGAGCAGGGAGGGGAAGCTGAAGAAGATGTCCATCAGCCGGCCGAACACCTGATCCACCGTCTTGCCGAAGTAGCCGGCCAACAGCCCGAGGAGCGTGCCCAGGGAGCAGGCCACGCTGACGGAGGCGAAGGCGATGCCCAGGGAGGAGCGGCTGCCGTAGACAATCCGGGTCCAGACGTCGCGGCCGAAGTTGTCGGTCCCCAGCCAGTTCTCCGAGGTGGGACCGGCCATGGCATGGCTGACGTTCATCTTGTAGGGGTCGGCGGGTGTCAGCAGGTTGGGAAGTAGAGCCATAAAGACGAAAACCAGCCCGAGGGTCAGCCCCAGGAACACGAGGCGGTTATGCAGAGCGCCCTCAACCGCCCGTCTCCGCGCCGATGGGCCGGCCTGGCCACCGCCGTAGTGTCTACTGGCGCTTGCCGCCGTCGCCAATGGCAGTCCTCCCTACGAGTACCTGATCCGCGGGTCGAGGAGGGCGTAGACCAGATCGGTAACAAGGTTGATCAACATGAACAAGATGGCGACGAAGAGGACGGCGCCCTGAACCAAAGGGTAGTCGCGCTGCGTCAGCCCCTGGAGAAGCATGCGGCCGACGCCCGGCAGAGTGAACACCTCCTCCACCACCACCGCGCCCCCCAGCAGGTAGCCCATCTGGAGACCGGTAACGGTGATGACCGGGATGAGCGCGTTGCGCAGGGCGTGGCTCAGCAGCACCGCTCGGCCGGCCAGGCCCTTGGAATGGGCCGTGCGAATGTAGTCCTGGCGCAGCACTTCCAGGAGCGCGTTACGCGTCATACGCACCACCACCGCCGCGCTGGCAGTGCCCAGGGTGACTACCGGCAGCGCCATCAGAACCAGGTTGTTGGCCAGATCATCCAGCGGCGAAATCCAACGCATAGGGGGCGTCCAGCGCAGATAGAGCGAGAAGAGCAGAATCAGCATCGATCCCTGCCAGAAGACGGGCACCGAGAGGCCGGCGAGGGATGCGATGCGCAGCACGCCGTCCTCGAGTCGGTTCTGGCGCACGGCGGCCCAGACCCCGAAAGGGATGCCCACAACTGCCGCGAACAGGGTGGCTAAGAAAGCCAGCTCCAGGGTCACGCTCATACCGTCGAGGATATGGTTCAGCACCGGGCCGCCCAGCCGCCACGACTGGCCGAGGTTGCCGGTGACAACCCCGGCCAGCCAGCTAATGTACTGCACGTGCCAGGGCTGGTCGAGCCCGAAGAAGCGGCGCAGCTCTTCCAACTGCCGAGGATCGGCCTGGGCCTGCAGGTCGACCATTTGCGAGACGATGTCGCCAGGCACCATCCTTAGCAGAACGAAGATGACCAGGCTTAGACCAACCAGCGTCACGCCCGTGTAGGCGAGGCGCCTCGGCACGTAGGCGTACAAACCGCTTACTTCCTCCTAGACGCCGACGTAGCGCAGCCCGTGGTAGAAGCCCGACGCGTGAACCTTGAAGTTCTTGACGTTCTTGTTCTGCGCGCTCACTATGTCGGCCGAATAGAGCGGAATCCAGGGCACTTGCTCGGCGATGTACTGCTGGACCTGCAAGTAGATCTTCTCGCGCTCCGCCCGATCAAGCGTCGTCTTGCCCTTGTCGAGCAACGCGGAGATCTCGTCGTTGTTCCAGCGGCGGAAGTCCTTGCCCTGGG
>JAJZQK010000209.1:3874-6421 GCA_021847625.1 Chloroflexota bacterium | reverse complement strand
CGCCATCCGGGGGGCCGTGATACTGGCCGGGGGGGGTCAATACGACCATCCTGGGGAAGGAGGCCAACCGAGAAGATCTCCTGCAGCCCGAAGATGTCGCCGCCACTGTGCACTACGCCCTGAGTCTGCCGGCAAGAGTCGTCGTGCGTGAGCTGTTGATTGTGCCGACGCGGAAAAGGGTCCCTTGACCGTAGCCCGCACATCGCCCGCCGAAGCGCGGCAGGAGCAAAGAACGCCTCTCGTGGGAGGGTAGCTACTTGGCACGTTGTCTTTCACCAAGGCCAGGCCTTCTTCGCCTCGTGTCGGACGAGATAGCCGTAGAATTGCTGCCAGAAGTAGGGGCCAAGATCACTTCCTTGCGCAACTTGGCAACCGGTAGGGAATGGCTCTGGCACAATCCCGCTAAGCCCATTGTCGCGCCACCTTACGGCGGCCTATTCCGAGACTACGACATCAGCGGCTACGATGACTGCTTTCCGGGGATCGGCGAGGGGCCGTATCCGGCCGCTCCCTGGCTGGAGTCCGTGGTGCCCGACCACGGCGAGTGGTGGTGTCTGCCGTGGGCGGTCGAGGCCCACGACGAAGGGGTGACACTGAGCCTTCACGGTGTACGCTTTCCTTACCACGCCGATAAGCGCCTCTGGATAGAGCCGGGTGGAATCATCCGCCTCGCATATCGGGTTGAGAACCCCACGCCGTTTCCTTTCTATTGCATGTGGTCGGCACATCCGCTGTTCGAAGCGTCCAGCGCCACGCGCGTGGTTCTGCCTACGAAAGGGCACGTTCTGGTTGACTTTTCATTGGGCGACAGGCTTGGCGCACCACTGGATAGCCACAACTGGCCTCTGACGCACGATGCCCACGGGCGCCCCGTCGACTTGAGCCGGCTGACCCCGGGCGCGGGCCAGGCCGACAAGCTGTATGCCACGGCGCTCGAAGCGGGTTGGTGTGCACTGCACGATGAACACACTGGCGACTACGTGGGGTTCACCTTTGACTTGCGTGAGGTGCCATACGTAGGCATCTGGCTCAACCAAGATGCCTGGCCGTCGCCTGACCAACCGTGTTTCAACGTCGCTCTGGAGCCCTGCAACGGCTACCCGGATCGTGTGGACATCGCTCAGAGGGTCGGCGCCCTCGAGGCAATCGGCCCGTATTCCACCCGGTCGTGGCAGCTGGCCATTCATCTCGGGTGCGCACGGACCCTGCCGTCCGCTGTCTTTGGGGCCTAGACAAGCGCGCCGTGTCGGCCCGCGCCGGCCCACCTGCAAGCGTGAGGGAGTATATGAAGAGACTGAGTGGGAAGATCGCTTTGGTGACGGGCACCACCTCCGGTATCGGCCACGCCATACTGGAGTTGTTCGCGCGCGAGGGAGCGCTGGTGATGGGCGCCGGCCGGCGCCGGGAACTGGGTGAGGCTGCCGCTGGCAGGCTCGCCGCGTCAGGAGCGCAAGCGCGGTTCGCATGTGCCGACGTCTCTCGGCGGGACGACGTGCAGCGGCTGGTGGAGCAGACGGTACAGGCCTACGGGGGTCTGGACATCGTCGTCAACAACGCGGCCGTCGGGGTCTTCGGCAAGACGGTGGAGAACACCACGGAAGACGAGTGGGACTACACACTGGCCGCCAACCTGAAGAGCGTCTACCTTGTATCCAAGGAGGCTGTCCCGCATCTTCGCCGGCGCGGAGGCGGAGCGATCGTGAACGTCGGATCGGTCCACGCCTACGCGACCACCGAGGGGGCATTTGCCTACGCCGCCGCCAAGGGAGGCGTACTGGCCCTGACCCGTGAGATGGCGCTTGACCTGGCTCGATACGGCATCAGAGTCAACACCCTGATCGTCGGCGCGGTTGACACCGCGATGCTGCGAGGACACGCCGAGCGCGCGGGCAAGACGTTCACGGAGATGGGCTTTTCGACAGTTCCCAACGAAATCGGTCGCATCGGACAACCCCATGAGATCGCCGAGGCGGCCCTGTTCTTGTCAAGCGATGCCGCCTCCTTCATCACGGGCGCGCCGCTTGTCATAGATGGCGGATTGCTGGCAAGGTTGTAGGGTTGGAGATCTTTTTGCTTGCTCCGCACCGTATCCGCTTGTCGTGCCCCGTGGTTTGTCAGTGGGGGTAGGAAGTGATTGATCACGAGGTTATCGCCGATTGCCGCTGCGGCATAGGCGAGGGCCCACTCTGGCACCGGACAGAGCGGCGTCTCTACTGGTTGGATATACCGGCCGGCTGCATCTACAGATACGACCCATCAAAGGGAAGCCACGAGATAGTCCACGAAGGCGGAGTCGTGGGCGGTTTCACGATTCAGGCGGACGGGACACTTCTGTTGTTCATGGCCCGAGGCGCTGTCGCCGTCTGGGGAGACGGAATGCGGCGAAAGACGATCGTCGAGAGTGTGCCGGAGCTGTGGGATTCAAGGTTCAACGACGTCGTCACCGACCCAGTTGGGCGCGTGATCTGTGGCACGATGCCAACCCCGACCCGTGGGGCGATGCTTTACCGACTTGACCTCGACGGCAGCCTCACCTGTTTGCTCTCC
>JAJZQK010000209.1:0-3864 GCA_021847625.1 Chloroflexota bacterium | reverse complement strand
AGGTCAGGCGAACGGACTGGCGTTTACTCCCGACCACCGGCAACTGTACCTCACGGACACCCTCCAGCGAGCAATCTACCGGTTCGATTACGACGCAGATGCGGGAACCATCAGAAACCGACGTGTCTTCGCCCGCGTCGCCCAAACGGATGGCTTGCCAGACGGGCTGACTGTGGATGCCGAGGCGTGTATTTGGTCTGCTCGTTGGGGCGGAGGGTGCCTCGTACGCTACCTACCTGATGGCCGAGTCGATCGCCGCCTTCCGATGCCTGCGAGGAAAGTCACCAGCCTGACCTTCGGCGGCGATAGCCTGATGGACATCTATGTCACGACCGCGGGTGGGGATGACCGAGAGGCGAACGGTCCGGCTGCTGGGGCGCTACTTCGTCTGCGACTGGGCATCCGCGGCCTGCCGGAGTTCGTATCCAGAGTGCTACTGTGAAACCATCTGTGCTTCGTTCATAAGATAGCGGGGCTGCCGGCGGTCCTCCCCGAGGGCTACCAGCGGCTGCGTCCTTATGTCATCGCCTTGGACAACTGCTCGGTCCATCGCAGCCAACTCTGAAAGCCAACAGCGTGCGTTTCTCCTTCTTTGCACAATCCGAACGCAATCGCCTTTCGCCCACCAGCGCGAACTCGGCCGCCCCAGCCGCCACGGCAAACGCCGTCTCAGTCCCCAGACGGGATATCCGATCCGCGATCATGATCGTCATCTAGTAGTCTCCTCCGTCTCATACATTTCAGTCTTCACAACGCCCGGGCCAGGCTCCTGCTCCCCAGGGATATCCGTCTCAGCGTCCCGCCACTCCCTCCGCTGTTTTCGGGTTGCTCCTGTCCGTTTTCCCCTCTAGCACATGGGCGGTCTTTCGACCATCCTCTTCAGGCGCTCGACGTTGCGCCGCAGCGACTGCAGCTCCTTCACCTGGGCATCGGGGTCTTCCAGGGCCTGGTAGACGATAGCGCCCTCGGCTTGCTGCGGGATAGGCAGCTCGGTCAGACGGCAAATCGTCGGCACGATGTCGGCTAGCCAGACGGTCCTGTCGATCGTCTCGCCCTTTTTCGCACCAGGTCCGGCCATCAAGAACATGACCTTCTGAGAGCCAATGCCGAACTCGGCCGTCGGCAGGAAGGGACCGTGCTCCTTGCCGAAGCGAGGATCCAGCGTGTAGATCACGTCGCCCACGCGGTCGCCGTAGAGGCCGATGATGCGGGCGTCCTGCTTCTTGAGGGCCATGGAGATCGGCTTGAGGCCGGTCTTCGGATCGACGTAGGAAAGCAGCGCGTCGACGACCTGCTGCTGGACCTTCTCGTACTCCTCCCCAGGCTCGACGATGCCCTCCGGGTCGCGCCCCTTTGTGTTCACATAGACGTGCACCACGCGCTGGCCCACGGCCTTCGTCTTCGACCAGTCGACCTTCCGCGGCTGCCCCTCGGCGGCCGGCAGATAAGTCAACAACCCTATCTGCTCGAGGACGTCCTCGACGTGGAAATCGGCCGTCTTGGCCTTGGCGCCGTGGTCGGAGGTGACGACGACGAGCGTCTCCTCGTCCGCCGCCTCCAGAATGCTCCCCAGGCAACGGTCGACACCCTGGTACAGCGCCAGCTCGGTCGCCTCCAGTTCCGCGGCCAGGCGCGGGCTGCGCGTGGTCGCCGGGTCGAGGTCCACCGAGATCGTGTGGTACATCCAGTCGGGGGTGTGCACGTGCATCAAGTACAGATCCCAGGGCTTGTTCTGCAACAGGTACAGGCTGGCATCGGCCAGCCATTTGTGATGGAAGTCAATCGTCTCGACAAGGGTCGGACCGTCGATCCAGTCCATCAGAAAGGCTTCCCAACCGACGCGCGTCGTCGGCAGGCCCTCGTCGCTCTTGATCTCGTCCTCCAGCGTGGCGGGCACCGCCCAGCCGTGCAACGAGTTGAGACCAGGGATGTACACGCGCAGCGTCTGGCCGTCGGCCGAGAGCTCGACAAGCTTGGCACGGAAGACGACGTCCGTGGGGCCCTTGTCGGTCTGGTAGGTCTGGTAGATGTTCGGCGACCACTCCCCCGCGTGGAGCTTGGCGAAGACGCCGCCCTTCTTCTTGGAGCTCGCCAGGTAGACCGTGTCGTAGGCCTTGCCCTCGCTCGCGTCCACCAGCAGTTGCCAGGTGATCGGCTCGACCTTGTTGAGCGTGCGACGCAGGGCCAGATCTACGCTCGCCTCCAGCGCCTTGTCGCTGTGCTCTATTCCTTCCCAGCCGCTGGCCTTTTGCAGGCTGACCTCGGAGGCGAAGGGATAGGGCTCGGTGGCGAGGAGGATTTCGTGGGTCATGTTGCTGAAGCTGAAAGTGCCAGTAGGCACGCCCAGCCGCCAGTCGTTGACCATGGTGCCGACGCCGCCGACCAACCAGCCTTCCTTGAGGTCAGCGTTCCAGGTGGTGGGGTAGTTCATTATGATGGTCTTCTTCCCCACCCGCTCGGCCGCCTTCCAGAGGGGCTCGGCCAGCACCTCGCGCGCGTCGAAGGCCTTGTGGGTCTCGTCGAGCGCCGTGCCGGGGGTATGGTTGTCGAAGTCGGTGATGCCGTGGGTGCCCGGCCAGGCGCCCGTGGCGATGGTCGTCCAGTTCGGCGGCGTGATCGTCGGCACTGGGCAGAGGCAGTTGGGGGCGTACACCCCCTCGTTCAACAACTTCTGCAGCGTCGGGAGCTGGCCCTCCCTGGCCCAGTTGACGACGCGGGAAACGATGGGCGCGTCGATGCCCAGGACCATTACTTTCTTAGCAGTCTTTGCCATTCTCCATCCTTTCTTTCCTTAGTCTTGCGTAACATTTATATGAACGCCGTGCCTATGCGCTGTCGGCAGGAAGTCGTCCGTCCGGCGGCTGCGCGCGGGGCTGTGGGCGGTTGCCGACCGCTCCCTCGGCGGCCTTCAGCTGCTCCACCGGCCCGGTGCCGTGGGCCTGCATCACCCGGGTCAGCCGGTCCAGGTGCGCCCGCATAGCCGTCGCCGCCTCCTCGGGGTCGCGCTTTCTAATCGCCTGCAGGATCGTATAGTGCTCCTCGGGGGCAACCCCGCCCTCCCCGGCGACCCGCTGGATGTGGCTCTGGATCTCGTGGAGCTGGCGGTCCTGCAAGATGAGATTCACGACGGCCAGCAACACCCGGCTCTTCGAGGCCTGGGCGATCAGCGTGTGGATCAGGCGGTTGTGTTCCGAGCCATAGCTGCCGCCGCGCACCCCATCGATATGCAGGGCGACGGCGAGCTCGAGCTCCGCCACCTCCGCCTCCGTGGCCCGCAGGGCCGCCTGCCTGGCGGTTTCCGCCTCGATGGCCCGGCGGGCCTGGAGGATATCCAGAATATCGTCCATGGTATCGACCTGGATGGCTTGGAGGAGGTCGTTCTGGTAGGAGGAGCGGGCGCGGGCCTGCTCGGCGGCGGCCAGGCATTGGCGGCCCTTCTCGGTCAGGAGGCGGCCCTTGGAGCCCAGCGGCCGGGTCAGCCCGCGTTGGTCGAGACGGCGCAGGAGCCTGCCGGCGCTGGCCTCGCTCATGGCGATGCCGGCCGCCTGCAGGGTGGAGTGGATGGTCCAGCAGCCCACCGGGCCAAGGTTCCGCGCGAGCTCCTTGAGCACGATATAGTCAACGTCGCTATTCAGGCACTCGTCCGCGTTGTGGGGTGGTCCGCCGGATGGGGACCGGCTCGACCCCGCCGCCGTAGACGCCATCGTTTCGCCCTCCGCTGCTCCAACAGCAAGTGAGTGGGTACCGGGCAGGGCCTCATCAGCGCAGATGAGGCCTCATCAAGGATGAGCAGCCACACGTTAGCATAGGGGCGACGCACTGTCAACATCCAGTACCCTCGTATGCTGTCGCTCGGGGAAGAGG
>JAJZQK010000208.1 GCA_021847625.1 Chloroflexota bacterium | reverse complement strand
CCCCTAGCCACTACGTGATACCGTCAATCCACCGGCGCTTCAATTGCCGGAGTCTCCGTCTGCTCTTCTGGCGCTGCCGGGCGCCGAGGTAGCGCCGGCAAGGGTAGAGGTGATAGAAGCGGCGCTGGCGCTTTCTACTGCCAGATTACGAGCCAGATGCCCGCCACCGAAAGCAATGTGCCTCCTATGGTGCGACGGGTGATGCGCTCGCGCAGGAAGACGAGGGAGAGCGGGAGGCCGAAGAGGGGCGAGGTGGAGTTCAGAATAGCCGCCTTGCCCGCGCCGGCGTAATAGACTGATGTTAGGTACATCAGGGAAGAGAAGGCGCTGAGCGCCCCCGTCAGAACCATGATCACCAGGGTCCGACGGGACAGCCCCCTGGGCATACGGGGTCCGGCCTGGGCCACCTCCAGCCCCATTAACATGAAGGAGGCGGTCACTAGTCGGGCCAGGTTCGCGGCCACGAGGTCGGCTCCGACGAGGCCGTGCCTTATCACTACGGTGGATATCGAATAACAGCCGGCCGCGGCGAGGGCAAACAGGACACCCGTGCGGTCGGCCTTACTGATCAGGTCACCTGTATTCTTCAGCCGACCGTAGGGGAAGGCCAGCAAGTAGACGCCGGCCAGGACGAAGAACGCTCCCAACACGCCGAAGGGCGACGGCGTTTCCCCAAGGAACGCTGCCGCTAGGGCCACGGTAAGCAAGGGGCTGATCCCCGAGATCGGGAGCGCCCGCGAGGCGCCGACAGTTTTGGCACTCCTAATGAAGAGGGCGTCGCCTATGGCCTGGCCGACCACACCAGAGATGACAATGGCGGTGAGGACGCCGATAGGCAGCGCTACCAGCGCGTCGATTCGTCCCGTAAGCGCGACGATGATGGCCAACGTCACGGCCGCAAACGTGCAGCGTAGGCCGTTGACTGCCACCGGACTGATATGCTCGGCGGCACCCCGCAGGATCATGCTGATGACGGCCCACGCCCCGGCGCAGGCGAGCCCTGCCAACTCGCCGGTCAAGATTCATCTCCCAGCATAGGCTAAGCCGGACTCGGCGGCATCCCGAATCCGGCTTGGCCTATGATAGCACCGCTGTCTCCCACGATCAAGCGTATTCCCGTTTCCTCTACGCCGACAGAGGGATCACTTCATGCCGGACAGGACGATGCCTTGGACGAAGTAGCGCTGGGCAAGCAAGAACATCAGCAATGCGGGCAAGAACAGGATCAAGGCCCCGCCGGCCATGTAGTTCCACTGTACCCACTGCTCCTGCTTGAACAGCACCAGGCCGAGGGGCAGGGTCTTCATCTCGACGGTCGTCGTGATGATCAGGGGCCAGAGGAAGTTGTTCCACTGGTAGATGAAGGTGAACAGACCGTCTGTAGCCAGGACTGGCTTGCACTGTGGCAGAACGATGCGCCAGTAGGTGCCGAACTCGCCACAGCCATCGGAACGAGCCGCCTCCAGCAACTCGTTCGGAATGGGCTTGATGAACTGCCGCATGAGGAAGATGCCGTACCCGCTCATCACAAAGGGGAAGATGAGCCCTTGGTACGTATTGACCCAGCCCAGCTTCGCGGCGATTAGATAGAGCGGGATCATCCTCACGAAAAAGGGGAGTATCAGCGTGCTGACGATCGCCATGAACATCGCATCGCGACCGGGGAAACGATACTTGGCGAAGACGAAGCCAGCGAGCGAGTCGAAGAACATGTGGGCGGCGGCGACGGAACAGGCCACCAGCAGGCTGTTGAACATGTAGCGCTCGAAGGGCGCTGCCTCCCATACTCGCAGGTAGTTCGAGAAGAGGAGTTCTTTGGGAATCAGCGGCGGTGGGAAGTTGAAGATCTCCTCCATACTGGACAGGGACAGCGACACCATATAGTAGAACGGGAAGGCCATGACGACGCCGACCGCGATCAACACCAGGTAGATCAGCGCCTTCTTCGCGAACTCGGCCAAAGGCGAACGAGTCTTGAGCGTACGGACTGGAGTTGCCGCCTGCATGGTTAGTACTCCAATTCGGCGCGCCACCAGCGGAATAGCACAGCCGTGATCGCGAAGGTAATAGCGAACATCGCGAAGGCTATCGCTGAGGCGTAACCAAGATTCATGTGAGTGAACGCGACGTTGTAGATGTAGTAAGAGGCGATGTTAGTCGCGTTCGCCGGGCCTCCCAGCGTCATGATGTAGGGCTGGATAAAGGCCTCCGACGTGCTGATGATGGTGATGATCACCACGAAGAACGTCGTCGGGGCGAGCATGGGGAACGTAATGTTGACGAAGCGGGCGATAGCCCCGGCACCGTCGACCTTGGCCGCATCGTAGTACTCGCTGGGTATCGCCTGCAGGCCGGCCAGGAAGAGGACCATGTTGTAGCCCGTCTGCCACCAGACCGTGACGATGATGATGGCCAGTAGCGCCATGTTCGGGTCGTTCAGCCAGCCCACGGGGGGAATGCCCACGAGGGACAGTAGGTAATTGAGGATACCCAACTGCTTGTCGAAGATCACCGACCAAATGAGGGCGATGATGACCATCGACGTCATGTAGGGGAAGAAGATGACGGCGCGAAAGGCGATGCGGAATCTCATGCGTCGATTGAGTAGCAGGGCGAGGGCTAGGCCCAAGACGATGGTGGTGCCCCCGCCCCCAAGCATGAAGATCGCCGTCGTGATCAGGGACTGATGAAACACCCGGTCGTCCAGGAGGGCGATGTAGTTCTTCAGTCCGACGACCTCCCCCGAGCCACCCAGCAAGAGGGTGCCGGAAGTGAAGGTCATTGCGAAGTCCATTAGGATGGGCAGAGCGAAGAACAACACGAAGTAGACTATGGCCGGCGAGAGGAACAGAAGCGCTATCCTCGTCTCTCGCCGGCCCCAGCGAAAGGTTCTCCGTCTCCGCCAGTCCGGTGACACTTGTTGTGCTTGCACTGGCGGTTCCCCCTTAGCAGCTCAACGGCTGCGCGAGCAGTCGCGTTCCTTGTCTATGCCTTGCTCAGCGTCTCGTTAGCTTGCTTGGTATATTGGGCTAGAGCATCGGCGGCTGACATTTTTCCGAAGAGAATATTGTCGAACGTCTCCTGCCAGAGCGTGGTGTAAAGGTCGCCCTTGCCGGTGAGACGGATGCCGGCGTTGTAGTCTGCCGCGTAGGCAGCTGCCTCCGCGAAGGGCTTGATAAGCTCGTTGCCCTGCACGTCGGCGTGCTGTGCCCAGGTCTTGCGCGGGCAGACCATGTTCGCTTCCTTTGTAACCGCCAGATCCCATTCAAGCGAGGAGAGCTTCTTCACTAGCTCCCAGGCCAGATCCTTGTTCTTGGCCTTGGCGGGTATCAGCAAGCCTGTGCCGTAGGAAGTCGTTGCCTGGACCTTGCCCTTGGGGGGAACGGCGATGCTCCACTTAAACTTCGGGTTGGCCGTGATGATAGGCTTGATGTCCCAGGGGCCGCTGGTCATCATTGCCGTCTTGCCGGCGATGAAGAGGTCGCGCGGGTTGGCAGAGCCCGCCTCAACCTTAGGCTCGGGGGCTACCTTGTGCTTGTGGATGAGGTCGCTCTGGAATTGCAGGGCCTCGATGGCCGCCGGAGAGTCGGTCAGCACCTTGTTGGTCTTGGGATCGTACCACTGGGCGCCGGCCTGGTAGAACCACATCCAGCCAAAACGCTGCTGGTAGTGCTCGACATAACCCCAGACATCGGTGTTGTTGCCGGTGCGCTTGGTGGTTTTGAGGGCGGCGTTGAGAAACGCGTCCCAGGTTGTCGGCGGCCCCGATATCCCCGCCTCGGCGAACATGTCTTTGTTGTAATAGAGGCAGAGGTTCGTGTAGAACATCTGGACCCCGTAGTGCTTGCCGTCCAGGTCCTGGCGCTCGACGGCGCTCGGCTGCCAGTCGTCGGGGTAGCCGATTGCCTTGCCGTCCTTCTCGACATACTTCGTCAGGGGTTCGACGTACCCCATCTGAGCGACCTCTTGAGTCATGAAGTCCTCTTCCACGAGGTCAGACGGAGCACCGGCGGCGGCCGTGGCGAGGAATTTCTGCCGTGCCTCCGGGGGCTCGAGGTACTCGAACTCGACCTTACATCTGAAATCCTTCTCGAACTCGGCCACGAATGTCTCGAGAGCCTTGTACTTATGCCCGGGGATCCAGAGGACGCTGAGGGTGCCGCCCGCTACGGGCGCCTGCGCGGGGGCCTGGGTGGGGGCGGGCTGACCGGACGAAGGCGCGGCAGTGGGTTGCGCCGGGCTAGGAGTCGAGCAGGCCGATAATAGCGGTACGGCCGAGGCAGCGCCGACCACCGCGGTCAGGCTGCCGAGGAAGGTTCGCCGACTGACAAAACGCGAGGTACGCTGACTTGCCATTGCTGAACATCCTCCACTTTTCTGTTTGGGGTGCCTGGCGAGGACTGGCCCAATGCGCGGTTGAGATGGGCTGGTGCCTACGGCCGGCGCCCAATGATGACGATTCAACCAGGACGCGTATGATTGCTAGTTGGCCATGCCTTGTCCGGCGAGTCTCGTTTGGCCATCACCTCCTTCAGCTCTGGATGACCCACCGCGTGCTGGCTCGATGCTGGTCCAACCGATTGTTCGTGGCATAATCCGGCCAGGGCCGAGCGATGTGGGGATTAGCGAGGATAGTATTTCGCCAATGGGCAGGCGACGATCAAGGTTTGGGCAGCTAGTGACAGACATGCAGTTCAGAGTTCCCGCACGGGGGCACGCCGAGGCGTGGCGCTGAGAACTGGGGGCAAGGGCGTGGAAGGGTCCGGCGCCTACGGGCGCGACCATCCTCGTTGTGTTGAAAGGCAACCCGTCTGTGGATCCCCGGAGAACCATGATATGGTCTATCTCTCCCATCGTGCCGCCGGATTGATTCTGTAACAGTTCCGATCCGCTCTAGCGTTGGGTTGAGCACTGGACCTTGCGGTGCCGTTTCACGTGGGCAAGCATACCATGCGCTGGTTGGATGGTCAACCACCGGTGGGCAAAGCGAGCGGCCGCATGCACCACGAAGTCGCCTTCTTAGGGTGGGCAGTGCTTAGGCTCGTGCTGGCCAAATTGGGGTCGATAGGGACGGCGGGTCAGAGGCGCATAGGATAGGGACGCGGGATGAAGGTTGGGGGAATCTTCCGAGAGAAAGCGAAGAGGGTGCCAGCTTCAAACACGCTGGCACCCTCGCTAGAACGGCATTAGGCCCGGCCTAGAAGCCGTAGCACTTGCGATGATAGGCTACCGTGATCTTCTTGCCGGTACCATGATCGACGGTCTTGACGTTGATAAGGTCCTTGAGCCTAATCTCCGTGTTGCACTTTGCGCACATCTTGCCAGAAGTGGCCTCTGCTGCCGCGGCGCGCTCTGCTGCCGTCTGGTTCTTGCTGACCTTGCCCGTGCTGATTGCCAAGTTAGTTCGTCCTCCCCCACTTATCTTTGTGTGCGCGTCGGGCACCGCTGGCAAGACAGTGCCGCTCCGCTCAAGCAAGCGCACACACGAAGGGACGGCACCAGGGCCCCGAGGCGTCCTGGGCCGCCCGTACTTGCGGTGCGCAAAGCTTTGTAATTTTACCGCAAGTGGATGAGCCTTGTCAAACTGAAGCGGGTTCGCCGACCGCTATCCTGGTCGTGCACTCACCGGGCTCTGCTCCTGGCATTCGGGTGATTGGCCGGGGGCAGCCATAGCGGAGGCGTACTGGGCCGTGATTCCCCTCGGGGCACCCTCGGCCATGATCAGTCCATGATCCAGCCAGATCACGCGGTCGCAGACCTTCTCCACCGTCGGCAGGCTATGAGAGACGAAGAGCATCGTCTTGCCGATGCGCCGGAAATGGTTTATGCGGTCGATGCATTTCTGCTGGAAGGATTGGTCGCCCACGGCGAGCACTTCGTCCACGATTAGGATATCCGGATCAACGCTGATGGCTACCGAGAAGCCGAGTCGCGCGTACATGCCGGATGAGTAGTGCTTGACCGGGGTGTCGATGAAGCGTTCCAGTTCCGAGAAGGCGATGATCTCCTCGAGCTTGCTGTTCATCTCGCGACGGCCGATGCCGAGAATGGAACCGTTGAGGTAGACGTTCTCTCGTCCGGTAAGGTCCGGATGGAAACCCGCCCCTACTTCGATCAGGGCGGACACCTTGCCGCCGACGGCGATGCTCCCCGTGGTCGGCTCCAGGATGCGAGTGATCAGCTTGAGAACCGTGCTTTTGCCCGAACCGTTATGGCCGATAAGGCCCAGCGTTTCCCCGCGTCGCACCTCGAAGCTGACGTTCTTGAGGGCCCAGAACTCCTCGCGGCTGCCGTTCCGGCGCCGGAAGAGGTTCACCAGCGCTTCCTGGAAGGACCGGCTGCGCTCGTGATGGAGGATGAAGCGCTTGGATACTCCCTCCAGCTTTATCGGCACCCCGTTCGCCACCTTGCTCACCCTGCTCATA
>JAJZQK010000207.1 GCA_021847625.1 Chloroflexota bacterium | reverse complement strand
CGCCCTCCTCGATCAACATCACCGGTATGCCGTCGCGGATCGGGTAACGGCGGCCGCAAAAGGTGCAGCGGAGGAACTCGCCCTCCAGCACGATGTCCTTCTTGTCCGCCGGGCATACCAGGATATCAAGCAGCTCCTTGCTAATCATCTGACTCATCCTCCACGCACGGCAGGGTCCCTCCCCGCCGCCTGCTCTGCTGCCCAACCAGGGCGTCAGCGATTATACCACGGACCGCACGAATAGGCAGCGCGCAAGTCCGCGAGTCTTGCCGGGCAGGCTCGACGACTACCTCTGGCCCACCGCGAGGGCCCTAATCGGGCAAGTCCCCCTCTGCCTCGCCGCTGGAGGGCACCGGTAGCGTTTCAAATCCGAGATTGGCCAACTCATCTTCGATCATCTCGATTACCCTTGGCAAGCTTGCCTCGACGGCGGCGGAAAGCCCCCCGCCTGGTCCCACCTCGGCCACCTGCACGCCGATGAGAATGGCCTGGGGACGCGTGCCGAGCATCTCCAGCACCCCCAGCGCCGACAGCACCTGCGCCTCGTGCATGGATTCCGGGGTGTCCCCGGGCCGCCGGAATTCGTCCAGGATCTCCCGGAATATCTGCCCGGGGGTCATCTCGGCTACGACGCAGTCCACGACGATGACGTGTGAGGCCTCTTCCATCACGTCGGGCAGGTCAATCTCCTCGAGCTCCCCGCTGATCAAGTCGACGTTGTACGGCAGGTAGTGGGCTCGCCGAAAAGCCTCGACCGCGATCACGCCGACGCCCTCGTCTTGCAGGGCGGCGTTTCCGATGCCCACGATCAACACCCTCGGCTCTGCCTCTAGCGGCTCTGCCATCTCCCCACCTCCAAGACGCCAGACGCCCGGCGTACCATCTCCTAGCCGGCCGATATGCGTCTGATAGAATGCCCGGCCCCATGTTAGCGCCGAACCGGCGCCGGTGCAAGTAGTTGCGCTCACCTTTGCGCTGTGCGCGTCCATTTGCAGACCGGCAAGCCGAAAGGCCAAGCCCGCCTTGCGCCCCATTCGCGGCGCGTTCGGTCTGATACGAGAAAGGCCCGGGAGGGATTCCTCCCGGGCCTTGGTCATCATCCGACCAGGGACAGCCTAGGGCACGCCCGCTTCTATCTGTTCCCTTGCCGGCGCCGGCTTGGGCATCTCGATCACCCCATCGGCCACCAGCACGTGCTGCAGGGAGGCGATGGCCACCTCCAGCATCGAGTCGTCCGGCTCACGCGTGGTCAGGCTCTGCAACCACATTCCCGGCGCCATTAGGGCGCGCACGAAACGGTGGTTACCGTACCTGGCGCCGAGGCGGATGAGCTCGTAGGCGACGGCGGCCACCACCGGTATCAGCACCACCCGCGAGGCGAGCCGCTCGAGCATGGGCGGTTGGCCCAGCAGGGCGAAGGCGATGAAGCTGATCACGAAGACGACCAGCAGGAAGCTCGTGCCACACCGCGGATGGGCGGTCGTGAACCGGGAGGCGTTCTTCGCATCCAGCGGCAGCCCGTGCTCGAAGGCGTGGATCGTCTTGTGCTCGGCGCCGTGATAGGCGAAGACGCGCTTAATGTCCGGCATCCTGCCGATCAAGGCGATGTAGCCGACGACGAGGCCCAGCCTGATAACCTTCTCGAGGACGTTGCTGAGAAGCGCCGAATCGATGAACCTATCGAGGAAGGCGCTCATGACGAAGGCCGGACCCACGAAGAAGACGGCCACGGCAAAGCCCAGGGCCAGAATCATCGTCCCCCACATGGATCGTGAGTCTAGCTCTACCTTCTCTCCCTCTTCCTCCTCCGAGAGCGCCACAGTGGCGGAGAACATAAGGGACTTCATGCCCAGGGCCAGCGTGTCCCAGAGGACGACCGGCCCCCGCAGCAACGGCATCTTCAGCCAGCGGCTGGTGTAGATCCGTCCCTTGAGGGGCTCGACGCTCACCACGATCTCACCCTGCGGGTCGCGCACGGCCACGGCGTAGTGGTGCTGGCCGCGCATCATCACGCCCTCGATCACTGCCTGTCCACCGTAGGTGGGTTTACTCACCGCACTGCCCCCCTGTAAGACAAAGAGGCAGAGTCAGTCGACTCTGCCTCGGGAAAAGCCTAAGTAACTGCTATGCGAGTGAAACGTAACCTACGAACCCTCGCCACTGTCACTTTCGTCTTCGCGCTTCGCGCTCGACTGAGCCTGCTGGCGCTTGTTCATGCGCCGCATGAAGCGCTCGACCTGCCCGGCGGTATCGACTATGCGCTGCTCGCCCGTGTAAAACGGGTGGCATTGGGAGCAAAGCTCCACCCTCAGGTGCGGCTTGGTCGAACCGGTCTTGAAGGTATTACCGCAGGAGCAGACCACTTCCGCTTCCATATACTTGGGGTGTATACCCTTCTTCATTCACAGCCTCCTCAGTCAGCCTGCTTACGCCTCCGCGTAGACGCTGACCTTCTTCTTGTACTTGGTGGCCGGCTCGAACTTCACCTTACCGTCGACCAGAGCGAAGAGGGTGTGGTCTCTGCCTAAGCCTACGTTGTTGCCAGGGTTGATCTGCGTGCCCCGCTGGCGAACGATGATCGTGCCCGCGTTGATTAGCTCGCCGTCGTATCGCTTGACGCCGAGGCGCTTGGCCTGGCTGTCACGCCCGTTGCGCGAGCTACCCATTCCCTTTTTATGTGCCATTGTGACTCATCCTCCAAAACTTAGAGCCGCGTTCGGGCCCAGGCGAACTTCCCTCGCGTTCAGCACCGACTAGTCGCCCGCCACGATCTCCTCGACCGAGAGCCGCGTGTACGGCTGGCGATGTCCCCGACGTCGGCGGTAGCGGACCTTAGACTTGTACTTGAAGACAATGACCTTCTCGCCCCTGATCTGATCCACCACCGTTGCACGAACCTTGGCCCCTGGCACCAGCGGGCGGCCAACCTTGACGCTGCCATCCCCCGACACCATCAGGACACGCTCTAGGTCTACCGTCTGCCCCGGCTCCGCCGGCATGAGTTCCACGTCGACGACCTCGCCGACCTGCAATTTGTACTGCTTTCCGCCGGTTTCTACGACTGCGTACACTATTCCTTATCCCCCTGAAGACGTTGGCCCGGGGCCTCCTTATGGCAAACAAACTGGCAGTACGCGCTAGACGCGCATATTCTGGACGTAATTAAGGCGGCAGAGCCTTTCCGACTTACCGCCCACGACATTATAGCAACGAGATCCCCGGCTTGTCAAACTCGCCGCCCTTAGGCAGTCGGCCAGAGAAGCAGCTATAATTGACTTACCCACCATGCCCACCTATACTTACGACTAGACATGATAGCAAACCAAGGCCACCAGCGCCAGGTCATAGCCGCGTTCTTCGCTGAGGGCAGCCGGTCCTGGCCGGTCAGAGCCGTCCGCCCCTACGGATACATCTCCCCCCAGTGAAGATGCAGAGCCTAAGTCAGGGAGGCGAGATAACCCGATGCCAAAGCCCGAAGACTTGTTCGCACCCTCGCCAGAGGTTGTGTCGGGAGAGACGGCGGACATCTACTTCCTCAGGACGCGCGACGTACTGCGCGCCGAGAACCTGAACCCGCGCGTCGTCATGGAGGTCTTCTCCAGCCGCGGGGGCACCCTCTGCGGTATGAAAGAGGTCATCCGCCTCCTGGAACAGGTCCTGCCGGCCGAGAGGGAAGTGTGGGGGCTCCCGGAGGGCGAGCCCATGGGCACCAAGGAGGTCGTGCTGCGGATCGGCTGCCCCTACCAAGCCCTGGCGATATACGAGACGGCCATCCTCGGCATTTTGGCGCAAGAGAGCGGCTGGGCGACCGCCGCGCGGGAGTGCGTGGCGGCGGCGGGCGATATCCCGGTGATTTCCTTCGGCGCCCGCCATGTCCATCCCCTTGTCGCCGGTAGAATGGACTACGCGGCGATGGTGGGAGGCTGCGTGGGCTGCTCCACCCCCGCGGGGGCACGCCTTGCCGGCGTGAAGCCGACCGGCACGATGCCCCATGCCCTGATGTTGGTCATCGGCGACACCGTGGAAGGGGCCATCGCCTTCGACCGCCACATGCCGCCCGAGGTGCCCCGCATCGTCCTCGTCGACACGTTCAAGGACGAGGCCGAGGAGAGCCTACGCGTGGCCGACACGCTCGGCGACCGCCTGCAAGGGGTGAGGCTCGATACCCCCGCGGAGCGCGGGCGGGTCACCCCCGACCTGGTGAAAGAGGTCCGAGCGAGGCTCGACCTGGCCGCGCACCCCAACGTGCAGATCGTGGCCAGCGGGGGGATCGACCCGGACCGCATCAGGTTGTTCCGCGAGTCCGGGGCGCCCGTCGACATCTTTGCCGTGGGGAGCCACATCACGGCCTCCCCGCCCATCGATTTTACCGCCGACATCAAGCAAATCGAGGCCATTCCGATCGCCAAGCGCGGCCGGATCCCCGGCATCACCCCCAATCCGCGCTTGCAGCGTCTGCTCTGAGCCGCCGACGGGCGAGGAAAGCGGGGAATTACCCAATCATCTTCTCAATCTGCCACCTTGTTCAACCTAGCACACTAGACAAGCGCCTCTCGCTGTGGTAAAAAGGCAAGGATAGCTTGCCGTGGGAAGCGGACGGGTCCGCGTATCCCTCGAACCAGTCTGGGAGGTGTGATATGAGGGCCAGGCAGTTAGCGCATCATCTGTCTGCTACTTGGCTACCGGGAATGGTGGCCGTCATGCTCGCGATGTCCGGAGCCGGCATTGCCGCGGCCGAAGTCTACGTCGTCCGGCCGGGTGACACCCTCTACGGCATCGGCAACCAGTACGGCGTTGAACCGGAAGTCATAGCCAGCACGAATGGCCTCGTCAACCCAGACAGGCTCCAGGTCGGCCAGCAGCTCTCCATCCCGGGCACTTCAGGCACTGCTTCCGCTGCCTCTGCCGCCGCGGCCTCCGGCACGTACACCGTGGCGCCGGGCGACACGCTGGGCGGCATCGCCGACCGCTTCGGCGTCTCCCTGGCTGACCTGGCTGCCGTGAACGGTATTAGCGACCCCTCCTACCTGCGCGTGGGGCTTGTGCTTACCATCCCGGGGGTGACCAGCGCCGCCGTGGCCAGCGCGGCGGCCGCAGAGAGCGGCGAGGGCTCTTCCACCTACGTCGTCGGCGTGGGCGACACGCTCACGGGGATAGCCGATTACCTCGGGCTTTCCGCCCGGGCCCTGGCAGCGTCCAACGAGCTTGTCGATCCGGACTCGCTGCAGGTTGGCCAAAGACTGATCGTCCCCGACCGGCCGGAACTGAGCGCCCGCGGCGGCCCGCGCGTTTCGTTCATCTGGCCCGCCTACGGAGAAGTGACCGGCTACTTCCACGAGGAGGGGCCCTATTGGGTGAAGGGCTACCACGAGGGGCTGGATATCGGCGCAAGCTACGGCAGCGCGATCATCGCAGCCGAGGCGGGGACCGTCATCGAGGCAGAGAGCAGCGGCTGGAACAGCGGCTACGGCAACTACGTCAAGATCGATCACGGCAACGGCCTGCAGACGCTCTACGGGCACATGTCGAGCGTAGCGGTGGACCCGTGGCAGAAGGTAGAACGAGGAGACGTGATCGGCTACATCGGCAGCACGGGCGCTTCCACGGGACCGCACCTCCACTTCGAAGTGCGCATCGACGGCGTGAAGCAGGATCCACTGCGCTATCTACCTTGAGAAAACGCCTCCCCTTAATCGGACATACCAAAGGGCACCACGATTGTGGTGCCCTTACTCATGGAGCTAGTTATGGAGCGGGCGAGGGGACTCGAACCCCCGACGTCAACTTTGGGAAAGTTGCATGGTACCACTCCATCACGCCCGCTTGCGCAAACGTTATTGTACGCGATGGGGTGCCCAAAGTCAAGAAAAATCGCCGCCCAGATTCACGTTCAGGGCTTGACAGGCAACGGCCCATGGTTTAACATTAGCCTTGTTAACAAAGGAAACTGACTAGAAATCAGGAGGCTAGAAGTGAGCGAGATAAGCTTCACCGAGGACGCGGAAAAAGCTGCCGACCTCTTTGTGGCCGTCTTATCCAAGGCCCTCGCCAACCGCGTGCTTGACGAAGCTTTCGCCGGCCAGATCACTATGCCCCAGCTGCAAAGCCTCCGTTACCTCCTCTACAACGACGACCGCCTGATGAGCGACCTGGCCGAAGGCCTGGATATTAGCTACCCGGCCGCCACCAAGACCGTGGAGAGGCTAGTCAAGAAGGGTCTTGTTGTGCGCGAGGGCGACCCTACTGATAGGCGAGTCGTGAGGGTCCACCTGACCGAGCAGGGCAAGGGCTTGGTCGAACAGATCAACGCCGAGATGAACAGCAGGCTGGCCAGTGTGATTGAGCGGCTGGAGCCCGCCGACCGCGAGGCGCTCATAACAGGCCTGCGGGCGTTCGTCTGCGCCGCCCTCGAGGAGATCGATAACAGGGAGAAGATCGGA
>JAJZQK010000206.1 GCA_021847625.1 Chloroflexota bacterium | reverse complement strand
CCGCCCTCGCTACGAAGGCTGTAGGGTCTCAAAGATAATGAGACTGCGAGGTGCGGACGGCCCTGTTTGTCTCAGGGATAGTGCGCCTGCGTCTCGGCTTCACTGCGTTTGCGTGTCCTTGTCTCACAGTTATTGACACCAGCCCCATCTCACCCTACAGTGGCCCCATAGGCAGACGGCGCTTGCCCACCGCTGTGACGGTGGCAACATCACTGTCTGGTGGCCATTGTACCACGCCCGGTTTCATCGCTGGTGGCCAGTCCAGCAAGCGAGGTAGCCATGCCGGTCCGTCGGCCGTCCAACCGTGGCGGGAACACCATCGGCTGGTTTGCCTCCTACAGGATGCGTAGGAGCGTGGCCTACGAGAGCCTGCTGGAGTGCGACTACCTCTGGCTGCTGGACTTCGAGGAGGACGTCGCCGCCTTCGAAGAACAGCCTCTGACCATCCCCTACACCCACGAAGGGAAGACCCATCGCTACACCCCCGATTTCCATGTCCGGCAAGCCGGGCAGGATCTGCTGGTGGAGTGCAAGCCGCTGGCACTGGTGGACAGCGAGGACAACCGCCGAAAGTTCGCCGCCGCCGAGGCGTGGTGCCCGGCCCACGGCTACCAGTTCCGGGTCATGACGGAGCGGGAGATCAGGGGTGGCTTCCGTCTGGAGAACGTGAAGTTCCTGACTCAGTTCGCGCGCCGCCCGGTCGCCCCCGAGGCCCGCGCCCAGGTACTGGCCACCCTGGCCGCGGCCATAGGCCCGACGACGCTCGGCGGGTTGGCCGAGGCGTTGGCTCGTGACAAGCCTGCGGCCTCGCCCTTTCCGGTCATCCTCCACCTCGCCTACCACCACGAGATCATCATCCCCCTGGACGACGCCAAGGTTTCGCGTCAGACGGCGGTCTGGCTGCCGGTGCACCAGCGCCCGCATGCAGAAGGAAGGGGACGCCATGGGTAGCTATCGCTTCGTCACCGGAGCCAGGTTCACCTGGCAGGGCAGTGCGTACGCCATCAACCGCTGTCTGCCGAACGACACGGTCGAGATCACGGACCTTTCCACGGGGGTCGAGCAGACCGTTGTCGAGCAGGTGCTCCGGCAGGCTCTCTTCGACGGCGGCCTGACCTTCATGCCTGCAGTCCGGCATCGGCAGCCCCTGTCGGGGGACGACGAAGGCACGGTGGGGGCTTTCCTGCCCTGGGATGACTACCCGGCACCACTACGGGCCATCGCCGAATACCGCCTGGCCGTGCTGCAGCCGCTGCTGGACCAATACTCCCGAGCGTGGCCGCGAGAGCTCGTCGAGGAGCGCATGCGCACCGTACGAACCGAGTCGGCCGCCGGTCCTGCAGCCACCCGGAATCTGCAGATGGCGCTCAGCGTCTCCTCCGTCTACCGGTGGCGGGCACGGTACAAGGCCTTCGGCAACGACCTCCGCGCCCTGATCCCCGCTACGGGCCGGCGCGGGGGGAAGGCTCGCCCCCGATTGGCCAACGTCGATGATCTGGTCGACGCGGTCATCAACGACCAGTACCTTCGGCGCGAGCGGGTGACCATCGACGACCTTCACCACGAGGTCGCGCGCCGGGTGGCCGAGGAGAATGTCGCTCGATCCCCGGCGGAGCAGCTCACCACCCCTTCCCGGGCAACGGTCGCCCGCCGGGTCGCGGCGCTGGACGCCCGGACGACCTTCACCGCCAAGCACGGACGGTGGGCGGCGCGGCGCCACTTCGCCCAGTGGGGCGAGGCCGAGGAACCGCGCCGGCCGCTCTCTCGGGTCGAGATCGACCACACTCGCATTCCGGTCATCGTCATCGACGAGTACGACAATTTACCGCTCGGGCGGCCGGTCCTGACCTACTGCCTTGACGTCGCCACGCGCTACCCGCTCGGCTACTACCTCGGCTTCGAACCCTTCAGCTACTACGCCGTGATGGAGTGCCTTTACCACGCCATCCGTCCGAAGGAGGGCAGCCGGGAGCGGTACGGCTGCGCCCACGACTGGCTGGCCTACGGCGTTCCCGCTGTGCTGGTCACCGACAACGGCTGGGAGTTCACGGGCAGCGACCTGCGCGACGCCTGTTTGGCCCTGGGCATCACCCTGCAGCAGGCTCCCATCAGAACCCCCGAGTTCAAGGGTAGCATCGAGCGATCGTTCGCCACCCTGGACACCGGGCTGTTCACCACCCTTCCCGGGACGACCTTCGCCAATCCCCGAGCCCGGGGCGACTACGACAGCGTCGAGCAGGCCTGCCTGTCGATGCGCGACCTGGACCGCCTGCTGCACCTCTTCATCGTCGACCGCTACGCGGTGGACCGCCATGCCGGGCTTGGGGGAGATAGCCCGGCGCGGCGGTGGGCGAGGCTGACCGTGGACCCCTTTGCCTTCACGCCCTACGTGCCCGGCAGCGCTGAGGATCTGAAGGTGCTGCTCGGTCGGGTAACCACACGCACGGTGCAGCCCTACGGCATCGAGTTCGAGACGCTCAGGTACAACGGTGACGAGTTGTCCGCGCTCCGGGACCGACTGAAACGCGGGGAGAAGGTCAAGGTGAAGTACCATCCGGGCGATCTGAGCCGGATCCACGTCTTCGACCAGTTCGCCGGACGCTATCTGGAGGTGCCCGCCCTGGCGCCGGACTACACTCGGGGCCTGTCGCTGTGGAAACACCGCTTGATTCGGGAGAGGGCCTTGGCTGAGCAAGGCCGGGTGGACCTGGCGGGGCTGGGTCGAGCCAAGCAGGCGATGGGACAGATCGTCGAGCAGGCGCGAGAGAGGAAGCGGACCAATGCGCGCGCGGCGCGCTGGACGACCGGGGGCGCGCCCTTCCGCGACCTCGGGCCGGCGGGGACGCCGGGCGGGAAGGTCGCTCCTCCGGAACCGACTACCGGCGTGCCGGACGAGGCCCTGGAGGCGCTGCTGGCCTCCCTGACCCCGGAGGCCCCTGGTTGGCAGCTCAGTTTCACGTCGCTTGAGCAGCGGCGTGGCCGGCGACCGCAGCCTCGCCACAGGGAGGATGAAGCATGATCGAGACAAAGCAGATGGTTGGTGGCGACGGGGCGAGCGCCATCGCGCGAGCCCAGGGGGCGTTCATCAGCTACCCACGCCTGGAGGCCCTCCACCGGGAGATCGCCCGCTGTCAGCAACTCTCGCATCTCGCCGAGGAACCCCAGTGCATGGCGCTGGAAGGCGCGACCGGGACGGGCAAGACGACCCTGGTCAGGCGCTACGCCGCGGCGTTCCCCCGGATTGAGACCGCGACGGGGAGCCGGATCCCGGTCCTCTACGTGGAGACGCCCTCGCCGATCCGGCCCAAGTGGGCGGCCTCCGCGATGCTGGAACGGCTGGGCGACCCGGCCGCCGACCGGGGGACCTTCGATGCCATGAACGCACGCCTGGTCAAGCTGCTCGGCGCCTGCCAGGTGGAACTGGTGATCCTCGACGACTTCCACCATGTCATCGACCGGGAGAGGGACCAGATCCTGGCGCTGGTCTCCGACTGGCTGAAGGTGCTGATCAAGAACTCGGGCGTGCCCTTCCTGGTCGTGGGAATCGAGGGCAAGGTGGAGCGGATCCTGCGCGCCAACGACCAGCTGTCGCGGCTGTTCGCGGCCCGGGAAACGCTGGCGCCGTTCACCTGGGACACTGCCGACGCGGACTCGGTGGCGCAATTCGGCCGGTTCGTGCTGATGGCGGAGCAGGCCATCGGCCTGCCGCTCAGCGCCCAGATCAGCCGGGCGTCGCTGCTCGGCCTGATCTACCAGGCCACCGGTGGCGTCGTCGCCAACGTCATGAACCTCCTGCGCTACGCCCAACTGCTGGCCCTGGACCGTGGCGCCGCCGTCGTCGAGTTGGACGACCTGTGGTGCGCCTTCGAGAAGCGGCTGGCCAAGCACCTGGCGCCCCGAGGCAACCCCTTCCTGGCGCCGCAGGTGCCCGGTCGGGATGAGCCAGCCGGCGTGCTCTCGCCCACGGCCGTTGCTGCCAGAAGAGCGCCGGACCCGGCTGGGACCAATCCCAGGCGGTCACGCCGTCGAGCGAGTGCTCCCGACTGAGGGGCAGACAAGGCCCGCCCGGTCTCCCGCGCTCCGGCCGAGGTACATCCCGACAGGCCGGTCGGGCCCGGCCTCCTGCTCCGAAGACCGCCACTCGAGGATGGCGAGTCGCTGCCCTCCTGGTTGGCACGACTGCAGGAGGCCAACGGGTACGACCGGCAACCCGGCCTCTTGATGAGTCTCCTGCTGGGCAGTCAGCGGGCGCCCGACCGTCTTGGCGATCGTCCGGGCTACGCGACAAATCCCGAGACGTACCGACGCCTGGAGACGCTGACCGGTGTCACCGCCACCGACCTATGGGCGGCGACGATCCACCGTTTCGCCCCGACGCTCATGGCACCGGGCAGAACTGCCGTGGAGCTTGCCTTGCCCGGCGGTGTCACCTTGCCCTTGCTGGATACCGGGTCGCTACAGAAGCGGCTGCGTGCGGAATCCCGCGGGGCCTTCTGCCCACGCTGCCTGGCGGAAGCGGCCTATCATCGACTCCTCTGGGTCCCCGTGGCCGTGTCGGCCTGCCTGCGTCACCGGTCCTTGCTCGTCCATCGCTGTGGGAGGTGTGGGGCGCCGCCGACGGTGCGCGACATTGTCGCCACGACCTGTCGCGCCTGTGGCGCCGACCTGACCACCTGTTCCAGCGTGTCGGTCGAGGGGGATGCGCTCGGGCTGTTCGCGCAACAGGTGATGCAGTCCTGGCTGCTGAGTGAGCCTCTTCCACGAGACTCGGCCTTCCCCTTGCCGGACCTTCCGGCCAAGGTGGCGTACCGCATCGTCGACGGGCTGCGCCTGTTGGTGCAGGGCGCCGGAGCGTCCTGGCCGTATCTGCATCGCTCGCCGCGAGGGGCGGAGGATGTGGCACCGGGGTTCTTTCTTACTCCAGCACAGAGTTACTCTGTGTACGCGACCGCACTCAAGGCGTTGCTCCACTGGCCACGCGGCTTCCACGAGTTCCTGGACGCCTACACGGCTCGGGACGCGGGGGACGGCGGGCAGAACAGCGGTGGCCTCGCGCCCAAGCTGGGCACTTTCTACAGCGCCTGGGTCGGGCGGCGCTGGCGGCACGAGGCCTTCGACTTTTTGCAGGAGGCCTTCGACCAGTATCTACTCGACCGGTACGGTCGTGTGCATTCGATGAGCCAGTTGGGCCGCTGCCATCGTGACAGCGACCTGGCTGCGCGTCTGCCCTTCCTCAACCTCACCCAGGCTGCGCGCATCATCGGCACCAGGCAGGTGATGCTGGGTCGCCTGCTCCGAAGCGGCCATCTGACCGGGTACGAGGCACTGGCCGCGGGGCGTCCGGGGCCGCCCATCCTGCTCAGCAGGACGGAGGTGCTCGCCTTGCGTGAGGCCTGGCACGACCAGCTCAAGCTGACCGAAGCCTCGGATCTGCTGGGCGTCTCCTACTGGGTCGTGACCGACCTCATCGCCTGCGGCTTTCTGCCGCCCCCGCATCAACTCGCCGAGGAGGCGCCGAGGTGGCGCTTCACCCGCGCGGCAATCACCGCCTGCCACGCGCGGGTGGCCGCGCGGGTCATCCCCCTGCCCCCTGGAGCCCCGGCCGATGGGCGGGCGATACCCTCACCCGTCGGAGTGGGCGGTTACGTGACTCTCGCCGGGGCAGCGCGGATCCTGTACGTGCTGGGACTCAACGCCGCCGCGCTGCTGGCGCGGGTGGCCGACGGCAAACTGCCGGCCTACCATCCGGCAACCACCCCCGTGCGATTGGGTGACCTGCTCTTCACCCGGACCGACGTGGCGGCGCACGCCGCCATGGTCAAAGCCGAGAACAGTTGGCTCGACCGCCTCGAGGCAGCGCACCGCCTCGGGATCACTGGAGATGCCTTGCAGCGGCTTGTGGAGCGTGGGTTGCTCACACCCGTGCCTGTCAGCGGGCACGCCCACTTCTTTGACCGAGCCATGGTTGACGCCTTTGGGCGTGACCATGTCACGAGCGGGGAGGCAGCGGCACTGCTGGGCGTCGGGCGGATTGTCGTCCAGAAGTGGACGCGCCGCGGGCGGCTCCACGCCGTGAGCGGTCCCGGGGTCGACGACTCGCACAGCTACCTCTTCAACCGCTCCTACCTGGTGCAGTGGCGCACTGACCAGCTGACCTTCGGCGAAGCGGCCGCATTGCTTGGCGTGACGAGATCGACGCTGGCCGGTTTGGCCTACAGAGGGAAGATTGCGCCACTGGCGGACATGGGCGGCAAACAGCGGTGGTTCTCTCGCCAGGAGATCGAGCGACTGCGGCAAGACCAGCTGCAGGAGGGCGGATCGGCCAGAGAGCCGACACGGCATCACATCACCAAGAGTCTCCCCATGTTGGCCAGTCTCACGAACTGTGAGACGCAGGCTCACTGTCCGTGAGACTGGCTCAACAACTGTGAGACCCTACAAAGGCTGCGGGG
>JAJZQK010000205.1 GCA_021847625.1 Chloroflexota bacterium | reverse complement strand
AAGCAGCGCGCCTGGCTCTTTGCCGGCACTTGAGGCCTTCTGCCACTTGACTCGGACATTATCGCTGAGCAGTTAGCGGACATTATCCCTGAGCAATAACAGCGTTTTAGTGGGCTAGCGTAAGACGGTCGCCCGGGGCTGAACCCCCGGGCTAAGGCAACAAAGCCCTCCCGCGGGAGGGCTCCCCGCCCCGACCCCTGCCCTTCCTAGACAGGCGTCGTCTGCCAATCCTGGCCCGTCCCCAGCCCGCCTTGGCGGGCTTTGTTGGCTGAGCCCGGCGCCTTCATGCCCGGGCGCGGTCGTCCCCCAACCGTGGCCCGATTGTTAGGCAGGGTTGGTGGTCGCCCGGGCCCCGGAGGGGGACTCGCCCCTGCGAATACCGGATGGATCCCCGCTTCCGCGGGGATGACGAGTCGGGCATCCGCGACGACTCTACGCTTAGGGGCACGCGCAGCGTCCCGGCGGCGGAGGGCCGCTCCTCAGTTTCGATTCGGTTCAGCCCTTGAGACCGGAGGTGACGATGCCTTCCACGAAGTGGCGCTGGAGGAAGAAGAACATCACGACCAGCGGCAAGGTCACCAGCACCGCCGCCGCCATCAGCAGGTTCCACTCCGAGTAGAAGTCGCCCGCGAACGTCTGCAACCCCAGCTGCACGGTGCGCATGTTCTCCGTGTTCGTCATGATCAAAGGATAGAAGAAATCGTTCCACATGAACACGGTCTTCAGGATCGCCAGCGCCGCCAGCACGGGGCCGCTCAAAGGCAGGTAGATCTGGGTGAACAGCCGCAAGGGCCCGCAGCCGTCCAGCCGCGCCGCCTCGTCCAGCTCGGTCGGGAAGTTGATGTAGTACTGCCGGCAGAGGAAGATGCCGAAGGAGCCCGCCAGCCACGGCATGATCAGCGCCCAGTAGGTGTTCAGCCAGCCGATACCACCCTGGCCAGTGATATCGTTGCCGCCGAAGAGGGGCACCGACTTCATCATCAGGAACTGGGGGATAATGATCGCCTGCGGCGGGATCATTATGCCGATCAGCATGAAGAAGAACAGGAAGTCGCGACCGCGGAAATGCAGCCGAGCGAAGCAGAAGCCCGCGATGCTGTTCAGCAGCAGGCTACCCACGACGGCCACGGTTGTGACGAAGGTCGAGTTGAAGAAATAGCGCCCCCAATCGGCTGCCTGCATGGCCTCGACGTAGTTGTAGGGCCGCGGGCTGGACGGCAACAGGTTGATGCCCACGAAGTAGAGCTCGTCCTTGGGCTTGAGGGAGGTGAAAACCGTCACGGCGAAGGGCGCCAGCATCACCACCGCGAAGACGATAAGCAGCGTGTAAGCCACAACGTCGCCGCGCCAGAGGATCGATACCCTCCTCATCCTAGCTCACCTCCATCAGCTTGCCCTGCTGGCCGTAACGGAAGTTGGCCAGGGTCACCGCCGCCACCACGCCCATCAGGAGCATCGAAATGGCCGAGGCGTAGCCCATGCGGTGATAGAAGAAGGCGTTCAAGTAGATCTGATGAACCAGCGTGGTCGTGGCGTTGGCCGGACCGCCCTGGGTCATGATGTAGATTTGGTCGAACACCTGGAATCCGTTGATGAAGCCCATGATCAGCAGGAAGAACGTGGTGGGCTGCACCAAGGGAATCGTGATGTGGAAGAAGGCGTCCGTCTCTTTGGCGCCGTCCACCCGTGCCGCCTCGTAGATCTCGCGCGGGATCCCTTGCAGAGCAGCGAGGTAGATGACCATGTTGAAGCCCAGGCTCTTCCAGACGCCGACCATGATGAGGGCAGGCAGCGCCGTGTTCACGTCGTAGAGCCAGTCCGGCTGCGGCAGGCCGACCATACCCAGCAAGCGGTTCATGAAACCGTTGGCCGGGTCGAAGATCCACAGCCAGGTCACCGCCGCCGCCACCGTGCTGATGACGTTGGGCAGGTAGTAGACCTGCCGGAAGAAGGCCAGGCCGCGTATCTTGCGGTTGAGCATCGCCGCCAGCACGAGGCCGATCGATATGGCGGGCACCAGCGTGAATAGCGAGTAGACCGCGGTGTTGCGGAGCGCGGACGTGAAGTTGTGGTCGCCCCACAGGTCGCTGAAGTTCTGCAGCCCGATCCATTGCCAGTCGCCCACCAGCTTCAGGCTGGTGAGACTGATGACGCCGACGGCGAAGACCGGCGCCAGTATGAACACGATGTAGATGAAATAGGCGGGGGCGATGAGCAGATAGCCGGCCGCATCGGGCCCCAGCCACTTGCGAAGCCTGGCCCCCGTGGACTGCTCGCCCGCCGCGGTTCTTGACGCGACTGCCATATGCCCTCCCGGGCCAGAAGCGGGAAGGGCTCCTTCCCGCTTCTGGATATGTAGTTAACCCAGCAGCTTCTTGGTTTCCTCGGCGGCTTGCTTGAAGCCTTGCGCCGGGGTCACCTGCTTGAGGTAGATGGCCTCGAGCTGGGTGATGATGATCTGGCGGGCCTGCAGGAACGTGGGGAAGATAGGCCAGCCGACCGCGTTCTCCAGCGTCTTGGTCATCGTCGCGTTGTAGGGCTTATCCTGGGCGAACTTGTCGTGCAGCGATTTGCGCGGCGGCTGGAAGCCCGCGCCCTTGTAGAGCGCCCAGATGCTGTCGGACGAGCACAGGAACTTGAGCAGCTTGGTGGCCGCGTCCATGTTCTTGACCTTGGCGCCCAAGCCGTAGAAGGTACCCAGAACGAGCGCCCGCGTATCAGGGTTGGCCGGTGGCACGGCCACGCCCAGGGCGCCCGGGGCCGCCTGCTCCACCGTGGCGTAGAGCTGCGATTGCATGTAGCCCTGGCCGGCCAGGCCGCTCTGGAACGCGGTGCCCGTCGCCGCCTGCTGGTCGCTCGGCACGGTGACCTTGTCCTCGTGCATCAGCTTCAGCAGGAACTCCATCGTCTCGATGGCCTCGGGGCCATCGTAGAGGGCCAGACCGCCCTCGTCCCACATGTTCTTCAGGCCATGGGTGAAGGCCATGCTGGCGAAAGACTGCTCGCCGTTCTTGATCGGGACATCCATGCCGGCGCGGACGACCTTGCCGCCCTCCATCTTCGTCAGCTTCTTGGCGTAGTCTTCCAGTTCGGCCCAGTTCTTGGCCGGTTTGGTCGGATCCAGGCCCACTTCCTTGTAGTAGTCCTGGCGGTAGTTGAAGCAGTAGACTGCCGGCAGCAAGACGGCATAGCGTTTGCCGTCCTTCTTGCCGGAATCGAGCGCGTAGGCGTCGAAGTCGCTGAGGTCGCTCCAGCCCTTGATGGCGTCGTCGATGGGCTGCATCCACTTGTTGCCGATCATTGAGCCGAGCTGGCCGTAGCCGGAGCCGACGACCTCGGGGCCGGTGCCGCCGGTGAAGGCCACGGTGACCTTCTGGAAGTACTCTGGCCACTGCAGAAGCGTGGCCTCGACCTTGATGTCCGGGTTCTCATTCTGGAACTTCGGAATCAGCTGCTCCTCCAGCACCGACTTCACGATCGGGTCGGTGCCCGACCAGAACGAGACGGTAGTCTGGGCGCCGCCGGGCTTGGGCGTGGCCGGGGCCTGGGTCGGCGCCGCGGCCGGGGCCTTCGTGGGGGCCGTGGTCGGCTGGGCAGCGGGGGCGCCGCTAGGCGCGGACGTCGGCGTGGCGGCGGGCGGCTGGCCGCAGGCCTGCAGGGCCGGCATCAGAGCCAGCACGGCGCCGGACGCCAGCAGAGAACGACGTAGGAAAGATCGCCGGGTCAACATCGGTTTCCCCTCTTGGGGCATTGCTTTCTCCTCCTCAACAACAGAGCCGAATTCCGGGGACCAACTGCAAGACCAACGCTTCCTTGCCAGGATTACTGCCCTTCTATCAACCCCCTCTCAGCGCATCATGATAGGCGACCGGTCGCGACGTATCCCGACCTGCCGGCAGGCGGGAAGCCTGATTCTTACTTGGAGCGCGTGTGCTGCTCGATCAGCGACTCCAGCTGGACGTCGCGCTTCGTGGCGGCGACGAAGCGCTCCACGCCGGCGATTGCCCGGTCGATGTGGGACTGCATGGCTTGGGCGGCTGCCTCCGGCTGCCCGTCCCTTATCGCCTGCAGTATGTGGCGATGCTCCGCCGGCCTCACCACGCCGGCCACCCGCTCGACCTGGTACTGGATATCGTACAGCCGCTGGTCGCGGAGGATGAGCTCGACGACCGCCTCCAGCACCCGCCTCTTCGCCGCCCGGGCCACGAGCAGGTGGATCTCCCTGTTCAGCTCCTGGCCCCTGCCGCCGCGGCTCATCTGCTCGATGTGCTTGTCGATCGTCTGCTCGATCCTGGCGACCTCCGCCTCTGTCGCCCGCAGCGCCGCCAACCTGGCGGTGTCGGCCTCCACGGCCCGGCGCACGCGCAGCAGGTCAAGGACGTCTTCCAGGGTCTCGGCCCGGATGCGCTGGAGGAACTGGCGCTCGTAGGACTCGTGCAGGCGGGCTTGCTGGAGCTCGTCGAAGTAGCGGATGCCCGCTTCGCTGAGGAGGCGGCCCTTGGTGCCGAAGGGGCGGGTGAGGCCGCGGAGGTCGAGGTCGCGCAGGAGCCGGCCGGCGGTGGACTCGCTCATCTCCACCCCCGCCGCGCGCAGGGCGGCACGGATGCGCCAGGAGCCAACCGGACCGTCGCTCTGGCGGAGCTCCTTGAGGGCAAGATATTCGATCTCGAGGTCGGGACGATTGCCGGGACCAAGGTCGCCGGCACCGGGCTTCATCCGGGGCATGTCCACCCCCTGCCGTTTACTTACCTCGCCAAGCGAGAAAGACACCTGCATCCGGGTAGAAGACCTGCTCACCGGTGACGAGGAATCGTCACTGACGAACAGGCCCAGCATACCATGAGGCAGCCGCCTTGTCAAACATCTTCTTGCCGTTCAACCGCCGGCAGCAGCTGCCCTCTCACCCTGCCGTGCTTCCCCCGGCCCGTGCTATAATCGCCTGCGAGCAGGGACGCCCGGCCCTGTCCGCAGCAAGAATGGCCTGCCCAAGGCCGGAAGGGATGGCAGCAGCATGTGCGATACCGCGGTCGCTCTCGGCAGCGCCACCGCCAATGGCTCCGTGATCTTCGCCAAGAATAGCGACAGGTCCCCCAACGAATGCCAACCTTTGTGCCACGTGCCCCGCCGCGCGCACGAGCCGGGGGCGACCGTGCGCTGCCAGTACCTGGAGGTGCCGCAGGTGGCGCAGACGTGGGAGGTGATCGGCGCCCGGCCCTGGTGGCTGTGGGGCTTCGAGACCGGCGTCAACGAATGGGGGGTGGCCATCGGCAACGAGGCCGTCTTCGCCAAGGAACCCTACGCGGAAACCGGTCTGCTGGGTATGGACCTCTTGCGCCTGGGCCTGGAGCGCGGACGCACAGCCCACGAGGCCCTGCATATGGTCGTCGACCTCCTGGAACGCTACGGCCAAGGCGGCTCGGCCGAGCACGGCGGGGTCCGCTACTACCATAATTCCTTCATCATCGCCGACCCCCACGAGGCCTGGGTGCTGGAGACGGCCGGGCGCTACTGGGCGGCCCAGCGGGTGCGCGGCACCCGCGCTATCTCCAACGTCTACACCATCGAGACGGAGTGGGACGAGGCCTCGCCCGACCTGGTGGCGCACGCCATGGCCCAAGGTTGGTGCCGCAAAGAGGACTTCAACTTCGCCCGTGCCTACGGCGACTTCAGCCGCGAGCACGCCCCGCGCTCTTTTCGCTACCAGCGCGCCCGGTCGCTGCTCGACGGCCAGCGCGGGCGCATCACGGTCGAGACGATGATGGCCCACCTCCGCGACCACTACGAGGGCACCTTCGCCGCCTCGCCCTGGGCGCCGCAGGAGCTGTTCTTCTCCTCCATCTGCATGCACTCCTCCCGGCAGTACCCCGGCGAGACGGCCTCAAGCATCGTGGCAGAGCTGCGGGAGGGCGAGGGCGGGCTGCCGACGCTGCTTTGGCACAGCTTCGCCTCGCCCTGCCTGAGCGCCTTTCATCCCTGCTATCCGGGCGGCGCCGGCCTGCCGGCGGCGCTGGACGCGGGGAACGATCGCTTCGACGCCGCTTCCCCCTGGTGGCTGTTCGAGAGGCTGCAACGCCGCGTGGACGCCAACCCGCGCCTGGCGCCGGCCCTCCAGGCCGTCTGGCGCCCGCTGGAACGCCGCTGGCTGGAGCGCGTCCCCGTCCTGGAAAAGGAGGCAATGAACCTCCAGGCGCGGGGCCACCAGGATGAGGCGACGGCTTTTCTGCGGCAGGCGGTGGACGAGGCCACGCAAGAGATGCTCACCGCCGCCCGGCGAGCGGAGGAGGTGCTGGACCAAGTGGAGGCCCTCGTGGGCAAGGGCATTGAGTTGCAGCCGGAGCACCACGCCGCCCTCAACGCCGCGGCCGGCCTGTGCCTGTAGCCCCTCACAGATTTAGGCCGCCAAACTTTGGCGCGTGAATTCGGCTGACATAGTTGGGGGATTTTGGGTATAATTGAACTACTGGGACGGCGTACGCTTTACCTAAA
>JAJZQK010000204.1 GCA_021847625.1 Chloroflexota bacterium | reverse complement strand
GGGCGGGTTCGGCTGGATCAAGCAGCAGTTCCCCTGGGAGTCGCTGGAGAAGAGCCCGGGCCGCTTCTGGGACGACCGCTACAACGTCAGCACCTGGGACAAGTTCGACTACATAGTCGACAAGGCAGCCCAATATGGCCTCCAGGTCATCGCCCGCCTGGACAGGCCGCCCGATTGGGCGCGCGACCCCGATACCACCCCCCGGACGCCGCCCAAGGACCTCGCCGCCTACGGCCAATACGTCTACGAGGTTGCCAAGCACTTCAAAGGGCGCGTGCGTTGCTACCAGATCTGGAACGAGCCTAATTTAACCGAGGAATGGGGCAACAAGCCCGTCGACCCGGCGGCGTACGTGGCGATGCTGAAGGTGGCCTATCAGGAAATCAAACGCGCCGACCCGGACGCTCGCGTGCTGAGCGCGCCCCTGGCCCAGACGGTGGAGCAGAATCCCGCCCACATGGCCGACTACGCCTACCTCGAGGAGATGTACAAGGACGGCGCCAAGGACTACTTCGACATACTGTTCGCCAACGCCTATGGCTTCAGCCTGCCGCCGGAGGACCCGCCGAGCCCCGACGTGCTCAACTTCTCGCGAGTCCTCCTCCAGCGCGCGGTCATGGAGAAGTACGGCGACGGGGACAAGCCCGTGTGGTTCAACGAGTTCGGCTGGAACGCCTCCCCACCGGATATGCCGGCCAACCAGATCCTGTGGGGACGGGTGAGTGAAGAACAGCAGGCGGAGTATACCGTGCGCGCGGTGCAGATGGCGCGACAGGACTGGCCATGGGCGGGGGTGTTCAACGTCTGGTTCTTCCGCCAGAACGGGCAACAGTATGCCCCCGACAACTCGGAATACTACTTCCGGATGGTCGACTTCTACTTCACGCCCCGCCTGGCCTATCGGGCTATCGGGGAAGCGGCGCGACCGTTCGCCACGGCCGGGCCGGGTCGCTATCAGGAGACGAACCCCGCCCTCGTGCCGGGAGGTTCCTGGCAGTACACGATCGACGACAAGGCCGAGTTGGGGGGGCTGATCACGAGCGAGAGCGTGGGGGACAACCTCACGTTCACGTTCTACGGCACCGGCATTTCCCTGCTCGCCAACACCGACAACACGGGGGGACGGCTGATCGTCTCTCTGGACGACAACGGCGTCGTCGGCTTGCCGAAGGACGTCTCGGGCCGGTCCTACGTCGATCTGTACAGCGAGAACCCCGTCCGCGACGTCGTCGTGCCGCTGGCCGAGGGCCTGCGTCTGGGTACGCACAAGATCGAAGTGACCGTGGCGGCCGAACGCCATCCACAATCGACGGGGCGACGTGTGGCCGTCGACGGCTTCACGGTCGAAGAGGAAGCCTTCTTCCCCTGGCCGGAGGTCGCCGCGGGGGCGCTTGCCTTCGCGGCCCTGCTGGGCATCGTCGTCTGGTATCGTCGCCGAGAATCCCCACGCCAGGCCAGCGGCAACAATGCTTGAGCAACCAACGCGAGCCCACTGGCCAGGCCTGGCCGCCGGCATCGCGATGCTGGGCGGCGCAATGGCCTACGTTTTTGGCCCGTTTCTGCCCCTGGCGCTGGCCGGGGCCGGGCTCTACGTGGGGGGGGCGGCCATCCGGCCGGACCTCGCCCTGGGGCTCGTCGTCGTCTCGGTGCCGTTCTTCCCCCTCGCCAAGAGTCTCGCCTCCCTGCCGTTCTCGTCGACGGAGTTCCTGCTGCTGGGATGTCTGGCCGGCTGGCTGGCAAGAGAAGCGTGGTTCACCTGGCGGAGCGGGCCCTGGCCCCGCCCGCACCTCGGCCGGCCCGATTGGCCGCTGCTGCTCTTCCTGCTCGGCGCGCTCGCGGCTACATTTGTCGCGGAGAACCTGGGGACGCACCTGCGCTCCCTGCGCATAATCGTCGTCGAGCCGATTGTCCTCTACTGGCTTATCCGTCGCCTGGTGAAGGACGAGACAAGGTTCCTGGCCCTGGTCGATGCCTTGGTGCTGGCGGGAGTCACGGTCTCCGTCTACGCGATCTATCAGTACCTGTTCACCACCGACACGATTGTGGCCGAGGGCGTGGCCCGCGCGCGCGCCCTCTACGGCTCACCTAACAACCTGGGCCTCTTCCTGGGGCGCGTCGCGCCGATCTGCGCCTGTCTGACCATCTGGGGGACCCGGCGGCGCTCGCTCTATACCGCGGCGCTGCTGCCGATTGGCCTGGCGCTGGCCCTCACCTTCTCCATCGGCGCCTGGCTGAGCGTCGCCGTGGCCATGTTCGCCGCCACCGTCGCTGCCCGCAAGTACCGGCTGGCCCTCGCCGTCCTTGCCGGTCTGGCGCTGGCGTTCGCGGCGGGCTCCCTGCTCGACCTCCAACGCATAACTCTGCACCTCAGCCCCGACTCGCCCACCTGGCGCTGGCGGATCTACGTCTGGCAGGCCGGCTGGGAGATGGCCAAGGACCACCCGCTGCTGGGGATCGGCTTGGACAACTTCTACACGCTCTACCAACGCTATATGCTGCCCGAAGCCTGGCCCGAGCCAGGACTCTCCCATCCGCACAACCTCCTGCTCGATTTCTGGCTAAGCACGGGCTTGCTCGGGCTGGTCGGCGGCCTCTGGTTCATCGCCCGCCTCTGGCACAGGGCGCTGTCCCTCTGGCAGTGGGCCGCGCGGCAGGAGGTGCGGGCGGCAGGCTTGGGGCTGGCGGCAAGCACGGTCGGCCTGGTGGCGCACGGTCTGCTGGACAACTCGTATTTCCTCGTCGATCTGGCAATCGTGTTCTGGCTGATGCAGGGGCTCGTCGCCACGCAACAGAGCTTGCGTCAATCTGATATCATTCACGAGTTATCTACCAGCAACCAAGACGGGAAGGAGGAGAGCCGTCGGCCGGGTCAGGCGCGGCTCACAGTGCCTTGAGGATATTGGTGACAGGGGGAGCGGGCTTCATCGGCTCTCATCTGTGCGAACGACTGCTAAGCGAGGGCAACGAGGTCTACTGCCTGGACAACCTCATCACCGGGCACCGCCACAACGTGGCCCACCTGCTGCCCGATGGCCGTTTCCATTTCGTCCTCCACGACGTAGTCGAGCAGCTGGCGGAGGAGATGGACGTGGAGGCGATCTACCACCTGGCCAGCCCGGCCAGCCCGCCCGACTACCTGCGCCATCCCGTGCAAACCGCCCTCGCCAACAGCCAGGGGACCTACAGGATGCTCGAACTGGCGCGCAAGCGAGCGGCCAAGTTCCTCTTCGCCTCCACCTCCGAGGCCTACGGGGACCCCCTGGAGCACCCCCAACGGGAGGAGTACTGGGGCAACGTCAATCCCAACGGCCAACGCAGCTGCTACGACGAGAGCAAACGCTTCGGCGAGGCGCTGACGTTCACCTACGTGCGCGAGTTCGGCCTCGACGCCCGCATCGTGCGCATATTCAACACCTACGGGCCCCGCTCGGACCCGGAGGACGGGCGCATAGTGCCCAACTTCGTCACCCAGGCGCTGCGCGGCGACCCGATCACCGTCTACGGCGACGGCCAGCAGACGCGCAGCCTTTGCTATGTGTCCGACCTCGTCGACGGCCTTGTGCGGGCCCAGGGGAGCGCCGGCACCAAGGGGGGCGTGTTCAACCTGGGCAACCCGGACGAGCACACCGTGCTCCAATTCGCCGAGATTATCAAGCGCGAGACGGGCTCGTCTTCGCCTATCACCTTCCGGCCGCTCGTGACACAGGACGACCCGACCCGCCGCAAGCCCGACATCACCCGGGCCCGGGAGCGCCTCGGCTGGGAACCCAGGGTTCCCCTCGCGGAGGGCCTGGCCCGGACTATCGCTTGGTTCAAGGAGAGGTTGGCAACCTAGGATGCTGGAGACGGCACGGAACGCCATTCGCCCGCCATACGGATTCGACGCCAGGATGCTGGCCTGGGCCGCGCTCGTCCTTCTGGTCTCGCTGCCCCTGGCCATCTTGCCACTTACGATCGCCGCCGCGCTCCTGGCCGGCGTAGGGGCGGCGATCCTCATCCTGGCCCGGCCGCACTGGGCGCTCTACATGCTGGCCTTCTCCGTGCCCTTCGAGTCGCTCAAGCAGCTCGACCTCGGCGGCGCCGCCATCGGCTCGACGGAGGCGCTGGTGGGACTCCTGACGGTGGCTTGGGCGGTCCGCCTGGCGGCGACGGCCGAGCGCCGGCCGCCGCGGGTGGCGCTGTTGCGCCCGCTCGTGCTCGTGCTGGCCGCCTTTGGCCTGGCCACGCTGCGCGCCGTGGCCTTGCCGGCCGCCATCAAGGAAGGCATCCGTTGGCTGGAGATACTCATAGTCTACTTGACCGCGAGCGACCTATTGGCGACCCGGGGGAGGCGGGCCGTTCTGCTCGGCCTGCTGCTCCTCGCGGGCGCCGCCGAGGCGACGATCGGCTTTGTCCAGTTCCTCTTCCGCCTCGGCCCGGACAGCTTCCGGACGGGCGGCTTCCTGCGCGCCTACGGCACGTTCGGCCAGCCCAACCCCTATGCCGGCTATCTGGGGACGCTCCTGCCGCTCAGCATCGCCCTCGTCGTGGCCGGCTGGTGGGACGGCCGGGCCCGGCGTCAGGTCGGCTTCTACGCGCTGGTCGTCGTCCTTGGACTGCTGGGGGGGGCCTTGCTGGCCAGCATGTCCCGGGGGGCCCTGCTGGGCCTCGCCCTGGCCGTGGCCGTTATGGCCTCCTTGGCCAGCCGGCGGGCCTTCCTGGTGCTGCTGGCGGCGGCATTAGCGGGCGCGGTCGTGATGATGCTGGGCGCCTTCGACCTGCTGCCCAGCCAGATCAGCCAGCGGTTGGTGCAGGTGGTCTCCTACTTCGGCGTCTTCGACGTGCGAACCGTAAAGCTGACCCCTGCCAACTGGGCGATCGTCGAACGGATGGCCGTCTGGCAGGCCGCCTGGGGGATGTTCGAGGCACATCCCTTCCTGGGGGTGGGCCCGGGCAACTATCCCACGGCTTACGCGGACTTCGCGATGCCCGGCTGGAACCAGGCCATGGGGCACGCGCACAACCTGTACCTGAACCTGCTGGCGGAGACCGGCGTCGTCGGGCTCGGCGCGTTCCTCGTCTTCTGGGTCGCCGCCATCAGGGCCGTCTGGCGGCGCCACCGCGCCCTGGGCGTCGGGCTGACCCGGTGGGAGCGGGCGATTCCCCTGGGGGTGCTGGGCGTGCTCGCCCAGGTTTCCCTGCATAACTTCTTCGATAACCTCATGGTGCACGGGCTCAACGTCCAGTTGGCACTCCTCCTGGCGCTGGCTATCCGTCTTGAGGATGGGGAGGGAAAGGTAACATGCAACTGATCGATTCCGAGACCGCCAAGGTCCCCGCGGAGGTGGCCCCCCCGGAGGCGGAAGAGGGCGCCGAGCAAGATATCGGGTTAGCCAAGCGCTTCTTTAACCTGAAGACGCTCGTCTCGTTTGCCGTCGCCTTCCTGATACTCTACCTATTGATGCGCAACGTGAAGATGGACGTCGGGGCCACGATCCAGACCATCGGCAGCGCCAACCTCGGGCTCTACGCCGTGGGCTTCGCCATTTATTACCTGGGCTTCCCTATTCGGGGCCTGCGCTGGCAGCGCATGCTGGCCAACGCCAAGAGCGAGGACGACCCGACGGGGAGGCCGATGACGCTTTCCGTTCTTACCCAGATAATCTACGTTTCCTGGTTCGCCAACTGCCTGGTGCCTGCCAAGCTGGGCGACCTGGTGCGCGCCTATATGCTAAAGCGGGAGGGCAGCGTGCGCGTGCTCAAGGGGATGGGCACGATTCTCGCCGAGCGTCTCCTCGACCTGGCCGTGCTCCTGGTGCTGTTGAGCGTGGCCGGGATGGTCAGCATGCGCGACAAGCTGCCCCCCGACGTCAGCCACGCCCTCGAATTGGGCTTCGTTCTCGTCGGCGTGGCCGGCCTGGGCCTCCTGGCCATGCGCCAGCTGGATGCGCTGGTCCAGCGCTTCGTCCCGGCTCGCTTTCAGGAACGCTACACCCGCTTTCACGAAGGGGCACTGCGGTCGTTCCGGGACTTCCCGTTCATTCTGGCCATGACCTTGCTAGCCTGGTTGGCGGAAGCAGGACGGCTTCTCTTCGTTACCTGGTCGCTCGGCGTGCATCTTTCTCCCGACCTGCCCACGGAGCTGCTCATGATCACGTTCATCGCCCTCGCCTCCGCGGCGCTCACCGCCCTGCCGGTCACGCCAGCCGGCCTGGGCCTGGTCGAGGCGCTGATCGTCAAGGCCTTCGCCTGGGCGGCCGCGGCCAGCGGCGTGCAGATAGCCAACGAAACGGTCTGGTCGGTCGCCATCCTCGACCGCAGCATCAGCTACGGCAGCATCATCGTCCTCGGTATGTTCGTCTACATCGTAATGAGCCGGCGGAAGTAGCAGGGTAGCCGCAATGCGCATCGCCATCGACTACACCCCAGCCATTAACCAGGGGGCAGGCATCGGTCGCTACACGCGTTGCCTCGTGGAGGCGCTCGCGGGGGTGGACGCCGAGAACGAGTACGT